>NZ_JBGMOE010000135.1:0-67870 GCF_041424195.1 Tardiphaga sp.
ATTCCCTTCATCGATCCCATCGATATCCGCTATCGCCGCTTCGAGACCATGCCAAAGCCGGTGGCGCAGGCTGTCATGTTCTGCCTGATGGACGTTTCCGGCTCAATGTCCGAGCACATGAAAGATCTCGCCAAGCGGTTCTACATGCTGCTCTACGTCTTCCTGACACGCCGTTATCGCAAGGTCGATATTGTCTTCATCCGCCATACCGACCGCGCCGAGGAAGTCGACGAACAGACTTTCTTCCATGGCCCGGCTTCGGGCGGCACGCTGGTCTCCAGCGCGCTGCAGGCGATGCATGAGATCGTGCAGTCGCGCTATCGCCCCGCCGACTGGAACATCTATGCCGCGCAGGCCTCCGACGGCGACAACTCCTATGCCGATGGCGATCTCTCCGGCCGCCTGCTGAAAGACATGATCCTGCCGGTGACGCAGTTCTTCGCCTATCTCGAAGTTGGCGAAAGCGGCAGCCATCCGTTCGAAACGTCGGAATCCTCGCTGTGGACGCTGTATCAACGGCTGCGCGCGGAAGGCGCGCCGCTCTCGATGCGCAAGGTCAACGACCGCAGCGAGATTTTCCCGGTGTTCCACGATCTCTTCCAACGCCGCACGGGCAAAGAGGTGGCACCATGACAGACCGTCTCTACCAGGGCGCCGAATGGGACTTCGTCACATTGCAGCGCATTCACGATGCCTGCGAGGAGATCGCCGAAAAGGAGCTCGGCCTCAACGTCTATCCGAACCAGATCGAGGTCATCACCGCCGAACAGATGCTGGATGCTTACTCATCCGTGGGCATGCCGCTGTATTACAAGCACTGGTCGTTCGGCAAACAATTCGCCCATCAGGAAGCATCCTATCGCAAGGGCCTGATGGGTCTGGCCTATGAAATCGTCATCAACTCGTCGCCATGCATTTCCTACCTGATGGAGGAAAACACGGCGACGATGCAGACGCTGGTGATCGCTCACGCCGCTTTCGGCCACAATCACTTCTTCAAGAACAACTACCTGTTCAAGCAATGGACAGATGCCGACGGCATTCTTGATTATCTCGATTTCGCCAAGGGCTATGTGGCACAATGTGAAGAACGCCATGGTCGTGCCGCTGTAGAACAGACGCTCGACGCCGCTCACGCGCTGATGTCGCACGGCGTCGATCGCTATCCCGGCAAGAAATCGCTGGATTTGCGCGCCGAGGAAAAACGCGCCAAAGAACGCCGGAACCACGAAGAAACCTCGTTCAACGATCTCTGGCGCACGGTGCCCGTGGGGCCGACGAAGAGTGCCTCGCTGCTCAGCGCGGAGCGACGACGCGCCCTGCTCGGCCTGCCGCAGGAAAACCTGCTGTACTTCCTGGAGAAAGCCGCGCCGCGGCTGCAAACCTGGCAGCGTGAGCTGCTGCGCATTGTCCGGCACATCTCGCAATATTTCTACCCGCAAGGGCAGACCAAGGTGATGAACGAAGGCACGGCCACTTACGTGCATTATCGCATCATGACCCGGCTGCATCAGAGCGGGCAGATTTCGGACGGCAACTACCTGGAATTCCTGCAATCCCACACCAATGTCGTGTTCCAGCCGAATTACGACGACCGGCGCTTCTCGGGCTTCAACCCCTATGCGCTCGGCTTCGCGATGATGCAGGACATCGAGAAAATCGTTACCGATCCGACCGACGAAGACCGCGCCTGGTTTCCCGATATCGCCGGCAAAGGCGACGCGATGGCGGTGCTCCGCGATATCTGGGCAAACTACCGCGATGAGAGCTTCGTCAGCCAGTTCCTTAGCCCACGGCTGATGCGCCATATGCGGATGTTCCACCTGCATGACGATCCTGCCGAGAGTGCGGGCATTCGGGTCGACGCCATCCATGACGAGCGTGGCTATCGTCGCGTCCGACGTGTGCTGGCCCGTCAGTACGATGTCGGCCTGATCGACGCGAATATCGAAGTGGTGGACGTCGACCTCGCCGGCGATCGCCGGTTAATGCTGAAGCACTCGGTGCTCAATGGCGCCCTGCTCAATGAAGCCGACGCCAAGCGGGTGCTGCAGCATCTCGCCGATCTCTGGAGCTATGACGTCTCCCTCGCCGAGGTCGATGCCTCCGGCCTGGTGCTCAAGGAACACGTCGCCCATCCCCGCGTAATGGCCGCAGCGGCCTGATCGCCTCCTCCGTTTTCTCCCGCAAACTCCCCTGCCCGGCTTTTCGCCGGGTGGGGACTTTCCTTTGAAGGAAATATAGGGTAGGGGACTATCCTATGTCGCATCTCACCGCTAACAAGACCAAGCTGCTCGCCCGGGTCCGTCGGCTCGCCGGCCAAATGGCCGCCATTGAGAGGGCCATCACCGAAGACGCCGGCTGCGCCACGATCCTGCATCAGGTCGCAGGCGTGCGTGGCGCCGTAAGCGGGCTGATGGATGAACTGATCGAGGACCATGTCCGCGAACATGTCGCCCATCCCGACCTCAGCACGGACAACCGTGCGGCCGGCGCCGAAGAACTCATCGCCGCCATCCGGCGCTACGCGAAATAAGGACTGGCCGTCATGAGTATTCACAGCGACATCGATGCCCTGTCCCATGACCATATGTTCCTTGGCGACAGGCACGACGAAAACACCCGCCGCACATTGTGGGTAGTGGCGCTCACGGCGATCATGATGGTCGGCGAGATTATCGCCGGCACGATTTTCAATTCGATGGCGCTGCTGGCGGACGGGTTTCACATGGCGACCCATGCTGGCGCGCTCGCCATCGCTGCAGGCGCCTATGCCTTTGCGCGGCGCAACGCGCACAACCGCCGCTTTACGTTTGGTACCGGTAAAGTCGGAGATCTCGCAGGCTTTGCCTCGGCACTGATCCTGGCCGTTATTGCGCTCGGTATCGCCGTGGAATCCATCGTTCGATTATTCGATCCTTCGCCCGTAGCCTTCGGCGAAGCCACCTTCGTCGCGGTCATCGGCCTCGCTGTCAATATCGCCAGCGTCTTCCTGCTGTCGGGTGGTCACGGTCACCATCACGGCCATGACCATCATCACGACCATGCACACGACCACGGCCACAATCACGATCATCACGCACGCCATGACGACAACAACATGCGGTCGGCCGTCGTCCATGTGATGGCCGACGCGCTGACGTCCATACTTGCCATCGCGGCCCTGCTTGCCGGGCGCTATCTCGGCTGGGTCTGGCTAGATCCCGCAATGGGAATCGTGGGCGGCATCGTCATCGCCGTCTGGGCGTGGAATCTGCTGCGCGACACCTCAGCCGTCCTGCTCGATACCTCGGACCCGCATCTCGAACAGGAAATCCGCGACGAGGTTGAGCGCGCCGGCGACGCCCGAATCTTCGACCTGCATGTCTGGCGCGTCGGCCCCGGTGCGCATGCCGCGATCGTCGGCTTTGCCGGCGCAGCGAGCGTCGAGGCGGTGCGCCAACGCCTGACAGCCGTGCATGAATTGCAGCATGTGACGGTGGAAGCGCGCTAAGCGCCGGACGCACATCTCCCGCGCGACGAGCCTGCGGCGAGGCGGGTTGGCTTTCGCCGCATGGCTGATTAACCTGACGTCATCATCGCCAGCCAAATGGCGGTCGCGCCAATTGTGGCGTGCAAGAAACGTCTGGGATGGACATGCAAGAAAAGATCGCGCCGGGAGCCTCGATGCCGGCGACACGTCACGAAGTTCTCTATGACGACCGTGTCGTCACCTGTTTCCTGGACCGTCCTCTGAGCCTCGACGCCATGTTGCGCGCCGTCGTCGCGCGCAAGCCCGACGGCATAGCACTGGTGCTTGGCACGCAGCGCGTCACTTATGCCGAGCTCGACCGCATCGCCGAGAATATCGCGCGCAATCTCATCGCCGCCGGCTTCCAGAAAGGCGAGCGCATCGCCATGCTGCTCGGCAACTGCCTGGAATTCGTCTATCTCGCGCTCGGCGCCGGCCGTGCCGGCCTGATCGTCGTCCCGCTCAACACGCGGCAGCGCAAGCCCGAGATCGACTATGTGCTGCAGCAGTGCAAGGCCTCGGCGCTGGTCTATGACGCCGATTGCGAGATGAACCTGCCGGAGCCGCGCGCCGAATTGCGCGGGCAATGGGTGGTCGGCAGCGGACGGGCAACATCATTTAGCGAACTGATGAATGATGCGCCCGCCGTGGCGTTTCCCGAGCCTCATCAGGAAGACACCGCCTATCTGCTCTATACGTCGGGCACGACAGGCAATCCGAAAGGCGCGATGCTCACCCATGTGAGCATCATCCACTCGGTTCTCAATTTCCAGCACGGCTATGGCCTGCGCGACGGCGATGTCACCATGTTGGCGGTACCCGCCTCGCATGTCACCGGGCTTGTGGCGCTGATCCTTGCGACCATCAATGTCGCCGGCACCACCGTCATCCTGCCGGCCTTCAAGGCGCCGGAATTTCTCGCCGTCGCGGCACGCGAGCGCATGACCTACACACTGATGGTGCCGGCGATGTATAATCTCTGCCTGCTGCAGCCGGACTTCGAGACCCATGACCTGTCGGCCTGGCGCATCGCCGGCTTCGGCGGGGCGCCGATGCCCGAAGCGACCATCAAGCGGCTCGCCAAGGCATTGCCGGACCTCAATCTCTGCAATGCCTATGGCTCTACAGAGACGTCATCGCCAGCAACAATCCTGCCGCCCGGCGCGCCTGCGAACAAGATCAACACGGTTGGCCGCCCGGTGACCGGCGCGCATATCGTGGTCGCCGATGACGATGGCCGCGAGGTGCCGACCGGGCAGGATGGCGAGCTGCTGATCGCGGGGGCGATGGTCGTGCCCGGCTATTGGGACAATCCGGATGGAACGCGCAGCGGCTTCGTCGGCGGCTATTGGCGCTCCGGCGATATCGGCCGCATCGATTCGGACGGCTATGTCTCTGTGGTCGATCGCAAGAAGGACATGATCAACCGCGCCGGCTTCAAGATCTACTGCACCGAGGTCGAGAACGTGATGTCGCATCATCCCGCCATCGTCGAGAGCGCGGTGATCGGCAAACCCGATCCGGTGCTGGGCGAACGCGTGCATGCCTTCGCCTACAGCCCCGATGGCGGCAACGAGGCCGACATCCGGAAATACTGCGCCGAGCGATTGTCCGACTACAAGGTGCCGGACACCATCACCTTCCTGAAGGAACCGCTGCCGCGCAACGCCAATGGCAAGATCATGAAGACCGAGTTGCGCAAGCTGATGGCGGGCTGATCACCACGCCGCCACGGCGCCGTCCGACCTTGGATCCGTCGCGCCTTCGAGCACGCCGTTCTCATGCAGCACGATCGCGCCCGCGTGACCCATGGTGCCGGTATAGCTGCCGAGCACTTCCACCACGTGACCGGCATCGCGCAACTGCTGGATCAAGGCGGGGTCGAAACGATCCTCCAGTTTCAGCGTAACGCTCTCGTCGCCCCAGGTCTTGCCGAGCAGCCAGCGCGGTGCCGTCACCGCCTGCTGCAGCGGCATGCCGAACATGCCGTAACGCGAGAACACGGCCGACTGCGTCTGCGGCTGCCCCTCGCCGCCCATATTGCCATAGACCATGCGGCGGCCGTCATCGAAGATCGCCATCGCCGGATTGAGCGTGTGGAACGGCTTGCGGTTCGGCTTCAGTGCGTTCCAGCCACTCTCGGCGAGGCGGAACGAGGCACCACGGTTCTGCCAGCAGATGCCCGTGTCCGGCAGCACCACGCCGGAACCGAATTCGAAATAGACCGACTGGATGAACGAGACCGAGCGGCCCTGACCGTCGATGACACCGAGCCAGATGGTGTCGCCGGGCTTGCGGACATGCGGCCACGGCAAGGCGACCTTGCGATCGATATGACGCGCGAGTTCGTCCAGCTTGGCGTTGTCGAGGAAAGATGCGGGATCAACCGTCATGTGATCGGGATCGCCGACATGTTCGTCGCGCACGATGAAGGCCTGTTTGGTGGCCTCCACCAGACCATGGATGTGGTCGAAGCCTTCCGCTTGGGTGACGCCGAGGCGATCAAACATCGCCAGGATCATCAGCGATGACAGGCCCTGCGTCGGCGGCGCCATATTAAAAAGTTGCGCACCGCGCACCGTGGTCGACAGCGGCGGACGCTCCGTCGCCTGATGGTTCTGCAGGTCTGCCGCTGTGACAGGCGACGCGACCTTGGCGAGGTCGGCGGCGATGCTATCCGCAAGCTTGCCCTTGTAGAAACTCTCGAACCCATCGGCAGCGAGACGCTTCAGCGTCGCGGCGAGCGCCGGCAGTTTCATGATATCGCCTTCAGCCGGCGCGTGGCCGTTCGGCATAAAAGTCCCGGCGAAGTTTGGCTGGTCCTTTAGCTCCGCGGATTTCTCGGTCGTGAGTTCCGACTGGCTACGGGTGACGACGATGCCGTTCTCGGCGTAATAGATCGCGCTTTCCAGCAGGCGTTCACGCGCCATCGGCTTTTGCCAATGCTTTGAGACGTCCAGCGCCTTCTGCCAGCCGGAGACGGTGCCGGCGACAGTGTTGGCGGCGAGCGGCCCGCGGAATGGGATCGCCGAAGCGCCCTTTGAGGCGTAGTAAGCCAGATCCACCGCCGCGCCGGCACGGCCGCAAGCATCCACCGTGGTCGGGGTCTTGCCGGGCTCGGCGATCAGCCAGAAACCGTCGCCGCCAATGCCGGTCATATGCGGATAGACCACCGCCAGAGCGGCTGCCACGGCGATCGCCGCTTCCACGGCGGTGCCGCCGTCCTTGAGCACATCGAGACCGGCCTGCGACGCCAGATGATGCGGAGAGGTCACCATACCCCGTCGCGAGCGCGGTGTTTCAAGCATTCATCGTCTCCAGAACTCGTGGCATGCCAGCGGCGTAGGGCGCAGTCGTAACGCGTCCAGCCAATGATTCAAGCCTTTCGGGCGACGATTTTCCCATCCAGCGCGGCCAGCCGGCCGTTCTTGTAGACCGCGCGGCGGCTCGGCAGATCGACCACGGCCTGCGGCACATGCGGGGCATCGATGGCGACGAAGTCGGCCTTGGCGCCGACCCGCAGGCCCCAGTCATCCAACCGCAGCGCCTCGGCGCCACCGGCGGTGACAATGTCGAAAGCCAGCGTCAGATCGGCGTCGGTGTTGAAGCCGGAGCGGTAGCCGATCATCATCGCGCGGCCCAGCATGTCGCCGTCGCCATAGGGCCACCAGGAGTCCCGAATATTGTCGCAGCCGCCGAATACGGTAACGCCGGCCGCACGCAGCAGCTTCACCGGCGGAAACGGCCGCGCGCCGGGCGCATTGGTCATGATGGCGACGCCGCTCGACGCCAGCGTTTCCGCCGTGCGCTGAACCACATCGGGGGCGACATCGCCGAGCGCATAAGCGTGGCTGATGGCGACATGGCCGTTCATGCCGAGCGCCCGCGTACGTGCGCAGATCTGCTCTATCTCGAAGATGCCAAGCATGGAGGGATCATGCAGATGGATATCGACATCGACACCTCGGCGTTCGGCGATACCGAACACGACATCGAGATGTTTCTCGACATCACGGTCGAAACCGCCGGGATCAAGGCCGCCGATCACGTTTGCACCGAGATCGAAGGCGGCATCGAGCAGATCCGGCGTGCCCGGACTGCGCAGGATGCCGCTCTGCGGGAACGCGACGAGCTGGATGTCCATGACATCGCGATGCGCTTCGCGCACTGCGAGAATCGTCTCCAGTGATTTGAGACCCACCGAGCCGTCGACCATCACATGGCTGCGCATCCGCGTGCTGCCGTGGCCGAGACAAAGCTCGAGCTGGCTGCGCGCCCGCTCCGCCATCGGCGCGGCCTTGGCCATGTTGTCGGCCTGAAAGCCGACGCGCTCCTGCACGTTGAAGCCGTTGGTATAGGGCTGATGCGGCCGCCAGACGTCGCCGTAGAAACTGGTATCGAGATGGACATGACCCTCGACGAAGGACGGGATCACCAGCGTGCCGCCGAGATCAACGGCGCCGGCAGCATGCGGCGCCGGATCACTGGCCGGTGCGATCGACACGATGCGACCGTCGCAGACGGCAATCGCGTTGAGGCTGCCATCGGCGAATTTCGCCGATGTAAACACGGTGTCGATACCAGCCATCCCAGCCTCCGCTATTGATAGGTCGCCACGATATCGGCGACGGCGCGCTCGAGCTGCTGCGCCGTTGCGCATTGGCGGACAACGTTGCAGAACGTCGCATAACGCGGCATTTCGGAATCGCCGAAGCCCCAGCCCATGCGTCCCTCCGGATTGAGCCAGACCAGCCGCTTCGAGCGCTCGCCGATGCGGCGCAGGATGTCGGCGCGCGGATCGAGATTGTTGCTGCGGGCATCGCCGAGAACAATGACCGTGGTTTGCGCCGTAATCGCGCTCATGAACCCCTTTTCGAAATCGACGAAGGAGCGACCATAATCGGACGAGCCATAACCGACCGAAGACATGATCTGCTTCATCGCCTCTTCAGGTTTGTTCTTCTCCAGGACTTCACTGACTTCGATCAGGTTGCCGGAGAAGGCGAAGGAGCGCACATCGGACACAACTTCATGCAGGCTGTGGATCAGCAGCAGGAAGAAATCCGACACCTGCGCTACCGAACCCGAGACGTCGCAGATCGCGACGATCTTCGGCTTGTCGCGGTGGCGGCGCTTCCACGCCGTCATGAACGGCACGCCACCCCACGCCGCATTGCGGCGGATGGTGCGCCGGACGTCGAGATGACCACGGCGCTGGCGCTTGCGCGGCTTGCTGAAGCGCTCGCGCAGCCGCCGGGCCATTTGCCGGATCAGCACGCGCATCTGCGCGATCTGCCGCTGCTCCAGCCGGGCCATCGGTGCATTGCGCAGGATCTCGTTGCGCAACGCCTCTTTCTCCTCGCGGCCATACAACAGCAAGGCCTGCGACACCATCTCGCTGACGGTCTCGCGCAGGCTGCCGAGCGCAGTCGTCAAACGTTCTGCATCACCCGAGTTGCTGGCGCTGAGCGCGTCGATATCGTCGCGCAGGCGACCGACACCGAGTTGCTCGAGCACCCGGCTCGCAAACAGCCCCCGCTGGGTGAAGACGCGGATATTGGTCAGGCCGGCGGCATTGGAGGCATTGGACAGGGCGGCGGTGATGGCGGCGCGGTCCTGCGATAGCAGCATTTGCGCGAGCGTACCGAGTTCGGGCGCGGTGGGCGCTTCACCCGGAGCCGAACCGTCGACCGGGACAGCGCTGGTCTCGTTTTTACCTCCGCCGGTGTCTTCATCGTCATTCGCCGCAGGTGCTTGCTCGAAATCGGGATGCGCAAAGAACGTATCGAAACAGGCAGCGAGCGCCGCTTTCTCTTCGCCGGACTTCGCCATGGTCAGCAGCAGCGCATCGCGCAGGATGGCGCGATCGGCGGGGCCCACTTCGGCCACGGCACGCATCGCATCGATACTTTCGGCAGGCGAAATCCGCACACCGGCGCCGCGCGCCGCCCGAAAGAACCGATGCAGCGTGTCGCGCATCGCTAACCAAACACGCCTTGCCGGCCGGCCTTGGCAACGAAGCCCGAGACCTGCGGCAGTGTCGCTTCAATATCACCCTCGTATTTCAGCAGGACATTGAGCGTGTCCTTGACCATCTCATGGCCAAGTTCTGATGCGCCGAGCAGCACCAGCACCTTCGCCCAGTCGATGGTCTCACTGACGGACGGCAGTTTCTTCAGATCCAGCGTGCGCACCTGATTGACGAAGCCGACGAGTTGCTTGCGCAGTATCGCGGACACGCCGGGCACACGTGTCTCGACGATCCGCTCTTCAAGTTTCGGCTCAGGGAAGCCGATATGCAGATGCAGGCAGCGGCGCTTCAGCGCGTCGCCAAGATCGCGCTCGCCATTCGAGGTCAGGATCACGGTCGGCGGTACGATGGCCACGACGGTGCCGAGCTCGGGGATCGTGACCTGGAAGTCTGACAGGATTTCCAGCAGCAGCGATTCGAATTCGGCGTCGGACTTGTCGATTTCGTCGATCAGCAGAACGCAACCCATCGGCTGTTCCAGCGCGCGCAGCAACGGGCGCGGCTCGACGAATTCCTTGGAGAAGAAGACGTCACCGAAATCATGCAGCTGATTCAGCGCCTTGTCGAGCGTATCGGCGCCGCCCAGCACCTCGCCGAGCTTGTCCTTCAATATCTGAGTGTAAAGCAGCTGCTTGGCGTATTTCCACTCATACAGCGCCTTGGCCTCATCGAGGCCTTCGTAGCACTGCATGCGGATCATCTCGAGGCCGCGCGAGGCTGCGATCGCCTTGGCGAGTTCGGTCTTTCCGACACCGGCAGGGCCTTCGACCAGAATCGGCTTCTCGATCTTCTCGGCGAGATAGACAGCGGTGGCGATCTGCCGGCTGGCGATATAGCCGGCTGAGGCCAGACTGCGCTCAACGGCTTCGATCGATGCTGACGAACTGTTGCTCTCGGCCACGCGCTTTACTCCGGATTTCGCATGCTGGAATAAGCTGTGGCGTGCTAGCCCGGCTCGTTCCGGCGTCCTGATTTGCTACGTGGTTCAGCCCGCTGCGTCCAGCGCCACCGGCTCATCGCTCAGTTGCGGCGACTGGGGGCCTGACAATTGAGCGCCTTGCGGTAACCCGCGGCGCGGGCGTCGTCCTCGCTGCAGAACCAGCGATCCGGCTTCGGCTGGGTCGCATAATTCCGGCACTGGGGAATGAGATAGACGCCGACATGGCCGGTGAATTTGGCGCGGCGGACCTGTTTCGCCCGGATATTGCAGCCGGTTGGCATCGTGAGATCGACGGGGAACAGTGCCGCGCGCAGCTCCCTGTCCTTGTCGTTCCGGCACGCCGAGCCGAGTAACGGGCTGTCGGCGGCCTTGCTGCGGAACTCCGCAGGCGTCACGAAACAGCCGCGCCACAGGCCTTGGCGCCTTTCCTTGGCAGCGGTCTCATCTGGTTTGAAGCTGGTTTTGGCGCTTGCCTTGTCCGACGGTTCGACGCTCACCGCATAGCCCGATCGGATCACCGCCTGATTGAGGCTACCCGTCTCGCCAACGATGCTGCAGAGACCGGAGCGGCGGTTCTTGTAGATCTTGTCCTCGCCCTGATCGTCACAGCGAACCTCGCGCTTGCCGATCAATTTCACCAACTGGTCCCTTGCCTCGACGCCGCAGGCCCAGTTGTCGGCATGTTCATCGACACAGGGCTGATCGACCTCCGGCGCGTCCAGGCCGGCAAGTTTGTAAACGACATTGCCGATCTGAATCGTATCGCCGTCCTTGACGATTGCTTCAGCCGCCGAGCTCGGGCTGGCGACAAGCAGCAGGAACAGCAAAGGCAGGATACGCATCGATCTCGTCTCGGGGCGGTACGGGAAGGCTGCCACCAGTCCTATCGCAGCAGAAGCGCCCACGAAAGAGACATCACACGCACCGCGCCGTTACACCGCCACCAGCATCGCCACACCAACGACGATCAGCGCGATCCCAGACAATTCCCGTGCCGAAAGGGGCTGCTTGAACGAATAATAGGCGACGGCCTGCGCGAACAGCACCTCGACCAGCGCCAGCGTCCGGACATTCGCAGCGGCCGTAAGCGCAAAAGCCAGGAACCAGAATTGCGAGGCAGCCGCCCCCATGAAGCCGGCCAGCATCGACGGTTTCCATAGGCCGAGGATGTCGCTCAGCACCTTTGGCGCGCGTGCCAGCAGATAGATGGTCAGAATCAACGTTTGCACGAACAGTGCCCAGACCAGCGCATAGGACGCCGCGGTCACGAAGCTCACGCGCGGCACGGTGATGATCGCACCGCGGAAGCCGACGGCCGATAGCGCGAAAGCGGCCGCCGCGACCAGCCCGAGCACGGTCGGCCGGATGCTGGCGATATCCCTGGTCGCGCCGGATCGCAGCGCGGTGACCACGACGCCGATGGTGGCAATCAGGATCGCCGCGACCTTCAGCGCCGTCAGATGATCGCCGAGAAACACGAAACCGAAAATCGCGGTCTGGATCGCCTCGGTCTTGAGATAGGCCGTAGTGACCACGAAGGAGCGGTCATTCATCGCCGCCAGCATGAGCCCCGTCGCAAATATCTGGCTCAGCGCGCCGAGTAGCAGCCACGGCCAGAATTCGGCTGATGGCCACGGCACCTTGTCACCCGTCGCCAGGATGATCACCACGAAAAAGACGATCGAAAACGGGAAGCCGAACAGGAAACGGATATTGGTCGCGCCCCAGGTGCCGAGCGGCCCGGTCAGCGAGCGCTGCATGGCATTGCGCGCGACCTGCCCCAGCGAGGCGATGATCGTAAAGGGTATCCAGAGCGATGCGATGGTGAACATGAGGCAGGAAGGGTCCGCGTGCGATGGCGCGGAACCTGACTGCGCCGCGCCTTTGGGTCAAGGACATTGGGGTCAAGCGACCCATGCCCATGCCTGCAATGCGCCCGCGACCGCCTCCAATCCGGCTACCAGACGACGCGAACGACGCCCTTGCCCGCATGGCTGCGGGTGAGATTGGAGAATTCGCCCTCATAGGTCGCCGCGACCGACAGCCCGCTGCCGAGCATGACCTCCGCACTCGCGCTGGTCAGCGCAGCATCGGGTGCCATCGCCGCGCCATTCACCACGAAGCTCGCACCGGGCAGCGACTGGAACGATGCCTGTGCGAAGCGGTCACGGTTGAAATCATGCGCCCAGGCCGCGCGTCCACGCAGCGTCAGCAATGCTTCGTCGAGTGCGAATGACTTGTCGGTGCGCAAGCCCAGTTCGCTGCGGGTCGCTGTGACATTACGCGCGGTATAGTTCAGCGCGAAATTACTGCCGCCGGCGACAACCGTTTCCGCATAGGCCGGCAGATCGATATTCGTGACCTGGCCCGCGGCATAGGGCGTCAAACCCATGCCGCCGAGCCACGGCAGCACACTGCGATGGCCGCCTTCAACGCGCGCCGAGAAAGCGTGCGCGGTGAAGTTCGCGCGCAGCCTGTCCGCATTGACGATGGTCGCCAGCCGTTCCGTGGTAACGTTCTGCCAACCATAAGCGAGTGCGCCGGTGAAATAGGCCGATCCTTCATGGTGACGAATGAAGCCGCCTATCTGGAACAGATCCGAATGACCGGTGCCGAGGTTATCGGTGAGGCCGAAACTGGTGCCACCACCAGCCACGGCGAAGCCAGCCAGCGTCTCCGGCGACAGCCAGGTATCGGCACCAACGGCAATGCCGCCGATCCGGCTGCTGCTGTTGTGCGAACCGACGATCGTATTGCCGTCGGTCGCCTGACCACCACCAAAACCGGCGGCCCAGACGTTCCAGCGCGACTCGAAACTCGCCGCCGCAGGTGGCGCCTTGGTAATCGTGCCGTAGGCATCGCGCCACGATGCCGCTGAACGATCCGCCGACGCGAAGGCGTTCGAAGCTGTGCCCGCAGTCGCAAGACCACGATTGGCAGCGAAAGGATCGGTCAACACGCCCATGAATTGCGTCATGGCCTGCACGGTGTTTTGCTGCACGCCGGTTGAGAGTTCGCCCGACGCCTGCGTGAGGTCTTCCGGTGTCATCGCGCCGAGCGCATAGGGAATGCCGCCATGGTTGCTGAAATAGGTGTTCAGAGATGAGGCGATGTTGTTCTGGTTGATATTAAGACCCGTCAGCTTCAGATCGACATTGAGGTAAACGTTTTGAGCATCGTAGCTCAGCGTCGTGATGAACGAGGGCGGCTCGTCGCTGACGATATTTGGGCTGAACGAGCCTGTAATGCCGCCTGCGGCATTCAAGATCGTGTAGCGTTCACGCACATAGGCCGCGGGATCGAAGCTGACGCGAACGCCTGCATTGTTGAGCGACGCGGTGCCGGTGACATTGGTCCGATCCGCCGCCAAGCCAGATACTTCCACCATGTAGCTCGAAGCTGCAGCAAATGTCAGATTGCCTTGTACTGACAGCAGCCCGATCGAATTTCCTGGCGACAGCATGCCACCATCTAGGATCTGTGCGGTGCTGACGATGCCGTTGCCGCCGAGCGTCGCGCCGCGTTCGACGCTCACCAGCGACGATGCCGCGATCGAGCCGTTGACGCTGAGCGTGCCGGCCTTGACGTCGGTTGCGCCCGTATAGGAATTGATGCCGTCGAGGCGGGTGGTGCCGGGACCGCTTTGTGCAAACGAACCGCTGCCGGAGATGGCACCCGCCAATGTCAGCAGACCGTCGCGCTTCGCGACGAGTTCGCCATTGTTGATGACATTGCCAACGATCGATCCGGTGAAACCACCATCGCCTATCTGCAGAATGCCTCGCGCGATCTCCGTGCCACCGCTGTAAGTATTATCTGCCGTCAGGACCGCCGTGCCGGTGCCGACATTCCGGAACATGCCGGTTCCCGTGATCGTCCCGCCGAATGTGTAGACATCGGAGCGGAAGATCTGGAACGTGCCGTTGTTGATGACATCGCCGATGATAGAGCCCGCTGTGCTGCCAGTGCCGAGTTGCAGCGTACCGGCAGAGATCAACGTGCCACCGCGGTAGGTGTTGTCATTGCCAAATGCCGTAAGACCTGCGCCGACCTGGATAACAGCGCCCGGACCGGAGATGACGTCATTGTAGAAGATGTTGTTAGATCGGTTGAATGCCAGAACACCATTGTTCGTGACATTACCGGACAGTGTGCCAGTGGTACCGCCATTGCCGATCTGCAGCGTGCCGGCATTGATCGTCGTGCCGCCGCTGTAAGAATTGACGCCTGCCAGGACCAGCGTGCCCCAACCGTCCTTGATCAGGGCGCCAGCGCCCGAGACATTTCCTGTTGTCGAAAATGTCGTTCCGAACAGTGTCTCGATCGTGCCGTTGCCGCTCAGCACGATGTTTCGCGCGGACGCGATATCGGCGAGCGTCAGCAGCGTGCCGCCCGAGAGCGTCAGCGAGCCCGCGCCGAGATTAGCGTCCGCGATGACTGCAACGGCGCCGCCGGACACTGTCGTGCCGCCTGTGTAAGTATTCGCTCCAGACAATAGCAACGTGCCACTGCCGGATTTCACGAGGCTGCCACCTACACCCGTGATTGTACTTGCGATGACTGTATCGCTCGCCTGATCCAGCGTCAGTTGCGCACTGGCGAGCGTGATCTCGCCACCGAATCCGATCAGCGAATGAGTCGTGGTATTGTAACCGTTGAGATCGAGCTTGCCGCCATAGACGATCACGTCACTGCCGTTGGGCAGTGCACCGGAAGCGCCAAGCTGCAGCATACCGGCTTCAAGCACGGTGCCGCCGGTCCAGCTATTGACGTTCGACAACACCAGTGTGCCGTCGCCGGCCTTGACCAGGCTGCCCCCGCCGGACACCGTGCCGGTGAGCACCAGCGCCGTTGCAGCGTCGGTATCGATCTCGCCGATGCCAAGCAGCGACACGTCGCGTGCCGAGGCGATGTTTGCAGTCGTATGCAAGATGCCGTTATCGAAGCTGAGACCGCCGGTCGCGGCACCGAGATTTGCATTCGACGAAATCTGCAGCGTGCCTCCGCTGATGGTTGTGCCGCCGGTATAGGTGCTGGTGCCAGCAAGCACGAGCGTGCCGCCCCCCGTCTTGTTCACACCACCGGCACCTACAATCGGAGCCGAGATCGTCACCATCTCGCCCGACAGAACACGCAGCTCACCAATACCGTCCGAGCCGTCCAGCGCGGTTGGCCGTAACTCGCCGGTGCCTTGAACAAGGTTGTAGAGGCCACCGACGAATTGCAGCCCATAGAATTTCTGCGATCCATCTATCGTGATCGTACCGCCTGGGCCGTTGAAGACGCCATAGATGGAGCCCCACGTGGTGTTGGCAACGCCGCCCAGATCAAACCAGTTATTGTTAAGCGCATTCCAGGTTCCACTGCCACCCGCGGCACCACTCGACGCATCATCCCAACGTTGGAGGATGTCAGTGCCGTTGGGCGAAGCAATAAGATCCACCACGTGGGGCCGTGAGCTATCGATCGAATAGGTGACGGGAAACAGTGCCGAGATCGGGGGCGTCGTGCCGGCGGCTAGTCCGGAGATTGACGAACCGCCGGTGTAGCTGATCATGCGATAGTATCCAACCGGTGGCGCACCCGTACCACTGATGTTGAATGTCACGTCGTGGAGCGAAACATCGCCGTTGACGAAGACACTCGCTGACGTCGTTGAAATCGCTCCGGCCGAGAAATGACCCAGATTGAAATCGAAGGCGCTGCCGGCAAGCATCGACAGGTTTCCGTTCACCGTCAGACGGCCCGTGCCATCAGGTGCAAGGGTGCCACCGTTGAGCACCGTGGCGGCACCGACGGAGCCATTGCCGGTAAGGCGTCCGCCCGCATCGACATTGACCGTGCCACCGAGTTGTCCGGTCACGCCAAGCGTTGCGCTCAGGATTTCCGTGGTACCCGTAAAAGCAGCACTGCGACCGGACAGGATCGTGGTACCTGACAGCACATTGATCGCGCCATTGCCGGTGATGAGGTTGTTGAAGAGATAATCCCCGCTCGTATGGTTGAAATTGAGCGTGCCGCTTTGTGCGAGTTCAACCGGGCCTGTCACAACACCAGGCGCCAGAGCCGCTGCCCCGGGCTCGGATCCGATACTCAACGCACCGCTGACGCCGGAGGCGCCCACCTGAATCGTGCGCGCCTTCGCGGCGCCTCCATTGCTCACCGTCAGCGCGCCAACAGACGCTGCGCCGATCCTCAGGGTCTGGACATCGAGCGCCGACCCTGCACCGTCGACGCTCACCGTGCCATGCGCGACATAGGACGCATCGTTGCCAATCGAAGCGGTAGCTGCAGTCACATGCATGCCACCCGCAATCAGCAATGAGCCGTTGCCGCGATAGCCGACGAACAGATTGGTATTGAGCCACGATGCGCCTGGGCCAGAGACGGTGACATTGGCATCGGTACCGCTGTCATAGCCAACATAGCCATTGGCCGTCGTCAGTCTGGCGCCACCAGCAAAGGCCAGACTGCCGGCGTTGGCGCGCAAATCGCCGTCAAAGGATGTCGATATTCCCGAAAGCGTCCAGACGGCGTCGCCATTTTTTTCCAGCGCCGAGAAACCCCGATACTTCGTGCCGAGTGCAGAGAGATCGAAAGTCGCATTCTGTGAGCCGCCCAACGCAAAAATGTTGGGATTGCTAGCATTCAGACCGACGACGACATCGCCTGTAATGTTCGCGCCGGACCAGAGCTCCAACCTGTTGCCACCGCCGGTGAACAAAATCGCCGCGGCGCGCGATCCGTCGATATTCCGCCCGCCTTCGATCGTCCCGCCGGCAACAACCGTTACGCCGGCGCTTTGCCCGAAGATGCCGGCTCCCCCCACTCCATTCGCGCCGGCGTGACCGCTGCTTCCATTGCCGAGCTCCCATCCGCCGCCGCCCGGGCCAGCGGCACCGCCGACCCCCGCATCGCCGCCCTGCACCAATCCGCCACGGTCGACGCGTATGGTGCCGGGATTCGTCAACACGATGCCATCGCCGCCGCTACCGCCAGCACCGCCATTGCCACCATTGCCGCCGGAAACGCCCTGGCCGCCCGACCCGCCGGCCCCGCCGCCGCCGGCGGCGCCACCGAGCACCGATGCGCCGCCCTCAATGACGGTCAGGCGCGCTCTTGAGACGACGATGCCGGCGCCGCCGTTGCCACCATTGCCGCCACTGCCGCCATCGCCCCCGACGCCGCCGTCGGTTGCAGTGGTGATGCAGGGCGGCTGTCCGCCGGGACAATAGTTGCCGATAGTATCGGGGGCGCCAGTGCCTCCACCACCGCCGGCGCCGCCCCAACCGCCGAGACCACCTCTGATCGTCGGTGCAAGCGTTTCTAAAACCTCTCCGCTGGAGAAGAGACCTATTCCGCCGCCGCCGCCACCGCCACCTCCGCCGCCCCCACCGCCATAACCGGGGGCCATGAAGGTGCCGTAAAAGGCCAACACGCCACTGCCGCCGCTCGCACCGACGCTGCCGTAGCCGCCTCTGCCGCCTGCAATGAACAGGTTGCCGGGAACGAATGACCCGCTGAAGATCGCGCCGGTGCCGCCTCCTCCGCCGCCGCCGCCGCTACCGCCGTCATGACCCATTCCGTGAAACCAGCTGGTCCCATCTGCGCCGGGACCCTTCTCGGGAAACCAGCCGTATTGTCCTGCCTGCCCCTGGATTTCGCCGCCCGCCAGTTGCGAGCCAATAAACCCCGGAACCCCTCCCAGGCCGCCTAGCCCTCCTCCTGTGGCATGCGCACCGCTGCCACCCTTGCCGCCATCGCCGATGTTGGCGTCTTTCGGATGGGTGTTGTCGGCATCCCTGCCGCCGCCGCCACCGCCGCCGCCGCCATTCGCCGGATCGATCACGCCGCCTGCCCCACCCGTCTTCGGATCGCTGGTAGAGTGAGCGCCGCCAGTGCCGCCAAGTCCGGAGGACTGGGCATGAACCGCTAGCGATGAAGCAATCGCCGCAACAACCAGCAACGGGCCGGCAAGCGACAGCGTCATGGCTGTCGACGTCATCAATGTGTTAGCACGGCGCACGACGGTGCCGCTGCTCTTGCCCGAGCGGCTGCGGCGCGCTGAGCTGACGACGAAAGATAGTGGGAGCTTCACGATCCAACTCCAGCTCGCAGATTGACGCGAGTGAAGCTCATGAAACATGCGATCGTATGATGAGTCGCAATCAAAGATCGACGAATCGACCTACAGGTTCGACGAATGCGCAGCAGGATTTTTGCGTGTTGAAACACAGCAACACACGCGGCACAAAACACTCGTTCTTCTGACGTTGATAACGATTTATTAAATCATGACCAGCGGGAGACTGACGCCAATCAAGCACGAGAATATGAGTCGTTAACGCACTCACCTTCATTTCGCTTGATGTAGTTCAAATGCCAAGATGCGCTCGTAGCTCAGCTCGGCCGGCGCGCGACACCGGCCAGTGGTCTTCATAGTCATGTAGGCGCAATTGCCACGCTCCGCTCGACCGGCGCACGACCTCGCGCACGAACTGATGATTGACCACGGCCGTGCGATGGATGCGCACGAACCAGCCCGGCGGAATCAGGCCCAGCCACTGGGTCAGCGGCCTTGGATCGAGCACCATCGCGCCATCCACCAGCCACACCTCGGTATAGTCTTTAGAAGAGCGCAGGCCGACGATTTCGGTCAATGGCGTACCGAGAACGCCGTGCGCGCGGCGTAAATAAATCAGTGCGGGATGTGCAGCCTGCGAATCGTTCCTACCAGAGGTGATCGCCGACCGGCTATAGCGTGCCGCCGCGATGAGATCGGCACAACGAAACAGATCAGGGATTTCATCCGACCACCGGCGCGATGCTGTGACCCCATCGAAACCGATACAGGCGACGAGCCTGCCGTCATGAAATACCGGCACACTGAGCACGCTTTTGTTGTTCTGCCGGATAAATTCAGCGCGCAGCGGACCAGCGCTGCGTGGCAGCGCCTCGATGTCATTGACCATCACAGCCTGCCCCAGGACCAGCCGTTGATGCAGCCAGCCGATCATGGTGACCGGCGCATGCTGCAGGTCCTGCACAAATGACCCAACCCCGCCGCGACTCCACTCATGGGTGTTGCGAAAGCGCAAATGGTCTGCGTCGTATTCGAACATCCACGCGCGATCGGCGCCGGCGGCGGCGCCTATGGCTTGGAGTATCTCGGCAATCGCAGTATCAAGCGGCCGCGTCAGCAGCAGCATCGCCGTGTCGAATACCCAATCCGACTGCATCGCCGCGACACGATCGTCGCGGTTGACGAATTCCCAAGGCTGAACTGAATCCGGTGACAACTGCAGTACTCGCGGTATTGGTCACAAAACCTACTCGACCACCTTATGTTCGGCAACGTGTCAGTCCGTGCAGCATGGCGACTATCCCATCGCGGCACCCGAGCATCCACATCGCGCGATGCGATCTTGGGCAGTTTTCGACGCCACAACCGGCATTGCGGCGTCCGCTTTTGGCGATACATTGAAGCAAAGCGCATTCGGAGACTGCCGGATCATGCTGCGATTTCTGTCTGTCGTTCTCGGAGCCCTGACTTGTTGGGCGCTGAGTTGGGTCGTTACGCCGGCACTCGCGCAAAATACCCCGCGGGGAAGTGAGTGTCTGGCAATGGCCACACGGCCACCACTCGCTGTTCCAGTCAGTTTGCGCCGGACTGCGGCGAAGGCCGGTGAAGTCGCCATCACCTATGCCGGACACTCCACCTATTACATCGACACACCCGGCGGAGTGACCATCGCCACCGACTATAACGGCGTCTACAAGCTCGATCGCATTCCGGACGTCGTGACGATGAACCGGGCGCATGGCACTCATTACACGCTGAATCCGGACCCGCGGATCAAGACCGTGCTGCACGGATGGGGCGAGGCCGGGCAGCCCGCACGGATCCATGAGCGCATTGGCGACGTGCTGATCCGCAACGTCACGACCGATATCCGTCGTTACTATAACGACGACGCCGGCGGCGAGATGGTCAAGGATGGCAATTCGATCTTCATCTTCGAGGTGGCCGGCCTGTGCATCGGCCATCTCGGCCATCTGCACCACAAACTCGACGAAAGCCACTTCGCCGCGATCGGTCGCCTCGACATCGTGATGGTACCGATCGATGGCAGCTACACGATGTCCCTCGACGGCGTATCCGAAATCACCCGGCGGCTACGTGCCTCGGTGGTGCTACCCATGCATCGCTTCATGACGCCGCTCAGCGATTTTATGACAAAGATCGGGAAGCAGTTCGATATCGATCAGCGCAGCGCCCAAACGCTGACGATATCACTCAATACGCTGCCCAAGGCGCCGATGGTGATTATTCTCAATGGGGTTTGACGATTTGGCGAGGCGGAGGCAAGCGGAACTGAAACGCTACACCTCTTCCGCAACAACCATGTAATTGACGTCCATATCGGACGACAGCGTCCAGCGGTCACCGAGCGGATTGTAGACCACGCCTGATTGTTCGGTGATTTCCAGCTTGTTGCGCGACAGATGATGCGCGAGTTCGTCCGGGGTGACGAATTTGTCCCACTGATGGGTGCCCCGCGGCAGCCAGCGCAGAACATATTCAGCGGCGACGATGCCGAGCGCAAAGCTCTTCCAGTTCCGGTTCAGCGTCGAGACCACCATCAGGCCACCGGGCTTCAGCATCGACGCGCAGCGATCGAGGAAAGCACCAACATCGACCACATGCTCGACCACTTCCATCGCCAGGACGATGTCGAAGCGTTCACGTTTGTCCATGTCCTCGATAGTGGTGCAGCGATAGTCGATGGACAAATGCCCTTTCTCGGCATGTAGCTTGGCGGCAGCGATATTGGTGGCGGAGGGATCGATACCGATCACCTGTGCGCCGAGCCGCGTGAACGGCTCACAGAGCAGACCGGCGCCACAGCCGATATCGAGCATGCGCAATCCGCTCAGACAATTCAGGCTGCGAACATTGCGATCGAACTTGCGGCAAGCGGCGTCGCGAATATAGGTCAGGCGCAGCGGGTTGATCTTGTGCAGCGGCGCCATCTTGCCGCGAGGGTCCCACCATTCCTCGGACAGCTTCGAGAATTTCGCGACTTCGCTGGCATCGACGGAGGATGCAGAAGCGTCGGAGAAGTTTGCTTGGATGGCCATTGTTGAGCCGTTGTCCTATCGCGCTGTGATGTGGCTGCGAAATGCGAGCGGCGACGCGATGGTCTTTATCTCCTGCGCATCGTTGCCCATATTCTCGATGGTGACGTCTCCGTAATTCAGGATGCGCCCCAATATGTTTTGATTGACGCCGACGCTAGCGACCTTGTCGGTGCTAAGCTCGAAAGTCTTCCGCGTGATGAAGCCTTCTTTGTAGATAACCCGCAGATTTGTGACGTCAGTCTCAGTCGTCCAGCGCCGGAACCAAGCGACCACCGTCCAGTAGAGAGCGAGCACAGCAACAAGGCCGGCCCCGATCAAGGATGCCGGCATCACCGTCGGGCCGGCCAGCATCAGAAGCGCGGCGGCCACGATCCATCCTAGAATGCCCTTCCAGTAAATTATCCAGTGCAAGTTGCTGGAATATAGCACCTTCTCGCCCGGCTGCAGGATATCGTCGATATAGCGCCCCATCCGCCGTCCAATTGCCTGTCTCGGGTCATTCCAAGGGATCAGGAACCCGGGTTGCTTGCCCCCATCCCCGCCGCTATGTATACGCGCGTTTTCGCCCGCGCACGTCATGCGCGGTATCTTTACCCTCTGTCGTCAGGGAATGCACCACTCGTCATGGGCCGGCTCGTAATGAAATTCGGCGGTACGTCCGTCGCCAACATCGACCGCATCCGCAACGTCGCGCAACACGTCAAACGCGAGGTCGATGCCGGTCATGAAGTCGCGGTCGTGGTGTCGGCGATGTCGGGCAAAACCAACGAATTGGTGGCCTGGTGCAGCGAAGTGTCGCCAATGCATGACGCCCGGGAATACGATGCCATCGTCGCGTCCGGTGAACTCGTGACCGCTGGCCTGCTGGCGATTGCGCTGCAGGCTGTCGGCATCCAGGCCCGCTCGTGGCAGGGCTGGCAGATCCCGATCAAGACATCAGACGCCCACGCGTCGGCCCGGATCGAAGAGATCGACGGCAAGGAAATCATCAAGCGCTTCACAGAGCGCAAGGAAGTGGCCGTCATTGCCGGCTTCCAGGGCATCCATGAACAGACCGGGCGCGTGACCACGCTGGGCCGCGGCGGATCCGACACCTCGGCAGTGGCGATTGCTGCCGCGATCAAGGCCGACCGCTGCGACATCTATACCGACGTGGACGGCGTCTATACCACCGATCCACGTGTCGTGCCGAAGGCACAACGCATGAACAAGGTGGCGTTCGAGGAAATGCTGGAGCTGGCGTCGCAGGGCGCCAAGGTGCTGCAGGTCCGCTCCGTGGAACTCGGCATGGTCCACAACATGCCGATTTTCGTGCGCTCAAGTTTCGACAAACCCGAAGACATCGACCCGCACGGCACCCCGCCGGGCACGCTGATCTGCAGCGAGGAGGAAATCATGGAAAGCCACGTCGTCACCGGAATCGCCTTTTCCAAGGACGAAGCCCAGATCTCCGTCCGCCAGATCGAGGACAAGCCGGGCGTTGCTGCCTCGATCTTCGTGCCGCTGGCCGAAGCCAACATCAATGTGGACATGATCGTCCAGAACGTCTCCGAAGACGGCAAGACCACCGACCTGACCTTCACTGTGCCGGCCACCGACTACGCCCGGGCCAAAGAGACCATCACCGCGGCCAAGGCCAAGATCGGCTATGCCCGCATCGACAGCGCAACCGATGTTGCCAAGGTCTCGGTGATCGGATCGGGCATGCGCAGCCATGCCGGCGTCGCCGCGCAGGCCTTCGCCGCCCTCTCCGAGCGCCAGATCAATATCCGGGCAATCACCACGTCCGAGATCAAGTTCTCGGTCCTGATCGATACGGCCTATACGGAACTGGCGGTTCGCACCCTGCACACGCTGTATGGCCTCGACAAAGCGTAGAAAATTTTTCCTGAAACATCCGTTATTTTGATGTGAACGGTGTGTTTCTTGTCTGGCAAGCGTTTTGCTTGGCAAAACAACCCTCAATTCGCTATACGGCCTGCATGGGCAGCCGTCGCGGCTGAGGGCGCCGTTTCGGACAATCTGATACGGTTCTGTCGCTGCGCCTCTTGTTGCGCGGCGGCACAAACTTTATTGTTTTCTGAGGCTTAGCGCCGACACGCGGTTTTTCCGGGTGCCGGCTTCGCGGGGAGGGTGTCGGCACATGCGGAGCGCGTCGGGTGGCCCCCGAGTCTTGCTGAGACGGCTCCGCGAAGTGATGGCGGAGCAGGTCAGCGCTCAGGAACGCCTCGACAAGATCGTGGTGTTGATCGCCGCCAATATGGTGGCGGAAGTCTGCTCGACATACGTGCTGCGCGTCGACAATACACTCGAGCTCTACGCCACCGAAGGCCTCAACCGCGACGCTGTCCACCAGACCGTCCTGTCAGCTCATGAAGGCCTCGTCGGTCTCGTGGCATCTGAGGCGACGCCGTTGAATCTCAACGACGCGCAGAGCCATCCGGCCTTCTCGTTCCGCCCGGAGACCGGCGAAGAAATCTATCACTCGTTCCTCGGTGTGCCGATCCTGCGCGCCGGCAATACGCTGGGCGTGCTGGTGGTGCAGAACCGCGCCAAGCGCACTTATGTCGAGGAAGAAGTCGAGGCGCTGCAGACAACGGCGATGGTGCTTGCCGAGATGATTGCCTCCGGCGAGCTTTCGGCGCTGGCCCAGCCGGGCGCCGAACCCGCGGCGCGGCATTCCTTGCACAAGACCGGCGCCATCCTCTCTGATGGAATCGCGCTCGGCCATGTGGTGCTGCATGAGCCGCGCGTTGTCATCACCAATTACATCGCTGAAGACCTGCCGAAAGAAATCAAGCGGCTGGACATGGCGCTGACCAAGCTGCGCTCGGACCTCGACCGCATGCTGGAACGGGGCGACGTCGCCGACAGCGGTGAGCACCGCGATGTGCTCGAAGCCTATCGCATGTTCGCCAATGACCACGGCTGGTCGCACAAGCTGCACGAAGCCGTCGCCACGGGCCTTACCGCCGAAGCCGCCGTCGAACGCGTGCAGTCGGATACCCGTGCGCGCATGCTGCGTTCCACCGATCCCTATCTGCGCGACCGCTTGCATGATCTTGAAGATCTCGGCCATCGCCTGATGCGGCAGCTGGTCGGTCAGGATCACGCGCCCTCGCGCGAACAGATGCCGGACAATGCGATCCTGATCGCACGCGCGATGGGCCCGGCCGCCCTCCTCGACTACGACCGCAAGAAGCTGCGTGGCCTGGTGTTAGAGGAAGGCACCGCCAATTCGCACGTTTCGATCGTGGCACGCGCACTCGGCATTCCCGCGATCGGCGAAGTCGCCAACGCGCCTGGCATCGCCGATCCCGGCGACGCCATCATCGTCGATGGCACATCCGGCTCGATCTACATCCGCCCATCGCAGGAAATCGAATCCGCCTATGCGGAGCGCGTGCGTTTCCGCGCGCGGCGACAGGCGCAGTATTCGGCGTTGCGCGATCGGCCCTGTGTCACCAAGGACGGCCAGAAGGTCGATCTCCTGATCAATGCCGGACTGATCATCGACCTCCCGCATATCGACGACACCGGCTCCGCGGGCATCGGCCTGTTCCGCACCGAACTGCAGTTCATGGTCGGCGAAAGCCTGCCCCGCTCCAGCGATCAGCTGGCGCTCTATCGGGCCGTGCTCGATGCCGCCGGCCCGAAGCCGGTGACGTTCCGCACCCTCGATATCGGCGGCGACAAAGCGCTGCCGTACATGGAGACCATCGTCGAGGAAAACCCGGCGCTCGGCTGGCGCGCGATCCGTCTTGGCCTCGATCGGCCGGGTCTGCTGCGCGGCCAGATCCGCGCACTGCTGCGCGCGGGCGGCGGGCGGGCACTGCGCATCATGTTCCCGATGATTTCGGAAGTGGCCGAGTTCGATCAGGCCAAGGCGATCATCGAGCGTGAGCTGACCTATCTGCGCCAGCATGGCCATGCGCTGCCAGAGCGGATCGATGTTGGCACCATGATCGAGGTGCCTGCGCTGGTTTATCAGCTCGACGAACTCCTGAAGAAGGTCGACTTCGTTTCCGTCGGCTCCAACGACCTGTTCCAGTTCCTGTTCGCTGTCGACCGCGGCAATGCCAAGGTGTCGGAACGCTTCGATACGCTGTCGGCGCCGATCCTGCGTGTATTGCGTGAGATCGTGCAAAAGGGCGACGCCGCCAAGCGTCCTGTCTCGCTGTGCGGCGAGATGGCGTCTCAGCCGATCGGCGCGCTGGCGCTGGTCGCCATGGGTTACCGCTCGCTGTCGCTGTCAGCCACCGCGCACGGCCCCGTGAAAGCGCTCATCCTCGACCTCGATGCCGAGAAGGCCGAGGCCTTGATGACACGACTGCTCGACGCTCCTTCGGGCAGCGTCTCGATCCGGCAGAAGCTCACCGAATTCGCCGAAGCCGAGGGGCTATCGTTGTAGCGAGGCCCTTGCCCGCACGACCCACCTTTCCTTTTCTGCGATCTCCGAGACGTCCCCATGTCCATGCTGCCCGAAACCAAACTCGACGTTCTCCTCGCCCATCATGCCTCGCTCGAGGCACAATTGATGGGTCAGGTCAGCGCCGAAAATTATGTGAAGATGACGCGCGAGCTGTCCGAGCTCAATCCGCTGATCGACGCGGTGAAGACCTATCGCGGTGCGCTTGCGGAGATCAAAGATATCGATGCGATGATTGCCGATGCGGGCACCGACGCCGAGATGCGCGAGATGGCGCAGGCCGAGCGCCCGGCACTGGAAGAACGCATCGCGGCACTCGCGCAGGAAATCCGCGTGGCGCTGTTGCCGAAGGATGCAATGGACGAGCGCAATGTGGTGCTGGAAATTCGTGCCGGCACCGGCGGCGACGAAGCCTCACTGTTCGCCGGCGACCTGTACCGGATGTATGAGCGCTTCGCGGCGCTGTCCGGCTGGAAGGTCGAGGTGATCTCGGCCTCCGAAGGCACCATGGGCGGCTACAAGGAAATCATCGCCGAGGTGAAGGGCCGCGGTGCGTTTGCCAAATTGAAATTCGAATCCGGTGTGCACCGCGTGCAGCGCGTGCCCGATACGGAGACTCAGGGGCGCATTCACACGTCGGCGGCAACGGTCGCTGTCATGCCCGAAGTCGAAGAAGTGGATATCGACATCAAGCAGGACGACCTGCGCATCGACACCATGCGCGCCCAGGGCGCCGGCGGTCAGCATGTCAACAAGACCGAATCGGCGATCCGCATCACGCATATCCCGACCGGCATCGTGGTGATGATGCAGGACAGCCGCTCGCAGCATAAGAACCGCGCTTCGGCGATGAACATCCTGCGCTCGCGCATCTACGATGCCGAACAACAGCGCCTCGACGCCGCGCGCTCGGCGGAGCGTAAGGAGAAGGTCGGCTCAGGCGACCGCTCGGAGCGCATCCGCACCTACAACTTTCCGCAGGGCCGCGTCACCGATCACCGCATCAATCTCACGCTCTACAAGCTGCCGCAGGTGATTGCCGGCGAGGCGTTGGGCGAACTTGTCGATGCGCTCACGACCGAACATCAGGCCGCGCAGCTCGCAGCTCAGGGCGACGCGGCGTGAGCGCCGGCGACACGTTCGCCGGACAGACTGTCGAGAACGCACGACGCTCATTGACCAATCTGCTCCGCACCCAAGGCATCGATTCCGCTGAACTCGACGCCCGCTTGCTGACTGGTGCCGCGCTCGGACTCGATCTCACCGGCTTGATCTCGGCAGCGAAACGCATCCTGACGTCCGATGAAGCGGCCCAACTTGCCCGCTTCGCACAACGCCGCATCGATGGCGAACCCGTCGCCCGCATCCTCGGCATGAAAGAATTCTGGGGCCTGCCGCTGCAACTATCGCCCGATACGCTGGTGCCCCGCCCCGATACCGAAACCATCGTCGAGGCGGCGCTCGAATTTCTCGATGCGACAGGTCCACGCGACCGTCCGCTTGTGATCGCCGATCTCGGCACTGGCTCGGGCGCGATCCTGCTGGCGCTGCTTTCGGAGTTAACCAACGCCACCGGCATTGCGACCGATATCAATCTCGACGCCCTGCGGACGGCTCGCTCCAACGCTGCGCAACTCGGCTTGATCGGGCGCGCCCATTTCGTTGTCTGTGACTATGCCTCGGCCCTGACCGGCAGCCTCGACCTGATCGTCTCCAATCCGCCCTATATTCCCTCGGCCGATATCGCCGGCCTCGACATCGAGGTGCGCGACCACGACCCGCTCCGCGCCCTGGATGGCGGAAAGGACGGACTGTATGCCTATCGCATCATCACCCCTGTAGCCGCACGGTTGCTGGCGCCCGGCGGCCTTCTGGTGGTCGAGGTGGGCCACGACCAGAGCGACGCTGTCGCCGGTCTGATGGCGGCATCCGGGCTAATCCTCCCAGCGCCCCCAAAAGCTGATCTGGGAGGCGTCCGCAGGGCGGTATCAGGACAAAAAAAGCCCCGATAAAGCCTTCTTAGGACAGAAAAAACCACTTGGAATATCCCCGGGGAGCGACTACCTTCCTGTCACAACATCGGTTCAGGGTTGGCTCGCCCCGTAGATTTACGGCAGGAAGCCAGAATTCTCGCTAGAGAGCCCGTCCGGGTGAAAGGTTCCAACAGGCAGGTCTGATTGAGCGCGAGGGCTGATAAAGCTGCGCTGCTTACGACCGCAAAGCGAACGAAAGCCTGATATTGCGCTTTAAACTTCACGCACAGAAGCCTGGCCTTGTTTCGGCAGGTGGGTGATTTGGTCCGGCTGGCACGGTCAGCGGGCGGTTGGGGAACGCGTCTTTGTTGAACGCGAATGACGGCAAGATCGATGCAGCGAAGGCCTGCACGACGATTCGGACGCTTGACGCGGCCGCATCCCGCAATGTGCTGCGGCAATCATCTCTTTGAAACACAGCTCTGTGACACTCTGGATCGATAACTGAAGGCGACACATGCGAAACGGTCAGAACAACAACAAGCGGATGCGGAACAACAACAACCGCAACAACAATAGTAACAACAACAATAACAATCGGCGCGGCCAGAACCCGATGACCCGGGTGTTCGAATCGAACGGCCCCGATATCAAGATCCGCGGCACCGCTTCCCACGTCGCAGAGAAATACGTCCAGTTGGCGCGCGATGCGCGCAGCTCCGGTGATCCGGTTGCCGCCGAGAACTATTATCAGCACGCCGAGCATTATTTCCGCCTGATCGCCGCCGCCCAGGAGCAGTTCCGGCAGAATCAACCGCAGCCGCGCACCGAAAACGAGATGCCCGCGGAGGATAGCGACGACGAGAGCGAGAGCTATTCGAACTTCGGTGCCGAACCCGGTTTTGTGCCAGTGCAGCAGCAGCCCTTTGCACAGCGCGAGCAGCCTCAGCAGCGTGAGGGTGGTCAGTCTTATCAGCAGCGCGGCGAACAGCCTTATCAGCCCCGCGAGAACAATCATCGCGAACAACGCCAGCAGAATCAGCCGCAGGCCCAACCGCAATATCAGCCGCAACCGCAGCCGATGATGCCGGTCGGCGATGGTGTCGATCGCCTGCCTTCTTTCATCACGGGTGGTGCGCAGCCTCAGCCGGGTGCGGCCCCAGGCGGTTTCGAACAGAATGGTGGTGGAGAGCGCTTCCCGCCGCGTCGTCGCCGCCGTCCGCACGGTCCTCGCCCCGACGTTGCTGCAGCAGGCGCGCCGGCAGAAGCACCAAGCGACGATTTCAATCCGGGCAACTCATAAGCCCAGCCGCTCTCCGGGGAGAGCGCACATCACGAAGTATGGATTGGCCGTGGCTCAAAAAGCCGCGGCCAATTCTTTTGCGCCTGGCAGATTGCTGTTGCTGTCCATTCGCGCGTTGGTGACTGCGAGCAGCTTGGCCACGGTATTGTGGCGGATCGCCACCGGATTGCGTTCATAGCCGCCGCGCTGGAAGAAATTCGCCGTCGGCACCTGTTCGCGCATCGCCTGCGGCATGGTCACCATATCGAAGCCGTTGCCATCGCCGGTGAGATTCATCATCTCCAGTTCGGCTGCGCTGAGCGGGCGATCGAAGCCGCGGGTGCGCGCAAAATTCACGGAGGTCAGCAGTTTGTGGACCTGCAATTGCGGGCCGATGTCCATGTCCAGCACCAGCGCATGCATGGCCCAGCCCTGCGGCGTCGTGCCAAGCTTCTCAAGAGCGTTCCAGTTTTGCGGAACGCTGCGCACGATCGCCTGCATCCGCTTGAACACCCCAATCTTGTGATCCATCGCCTTGCGCTGTGGGCCTGAGAGCGTCGATGCCTTCTCGCTCAGTACCTTCAAAATCTGAGACCCCTGTTCGGCAACGAGCGTCGTCGTATTGGCCGTGAGCAGCTGATTGTAACCAATAGCGGTGGAGATCGCGCGCGATCCCGGACGCGACGGGTTCAGGCCCGACTGCATGTCATGGCCGCCATTGCCGCCGGTCTCGAAGGAATAGACGCGCACCGCAATGTCGCGTGTCAGCCCGGCCTGCAAGGCGGCACGAGCATAGGCGCGCTTGAACTCCATCTCGTTGGCAGGCCGCTGCGGCACGAACTGGAATTGCTCCCTCGCCGCAGCGAGGAAGTCTGCCACCACCGGAAGATCCTTGCGAACGCGCGGAGCATCCTCGGGCTCTGGATTCACCGGACGCTTCGGTCCTTCATAAAGCGGTGCCTGTTCCAGCACGTAGTCATTCAGCGTGATCTGCTGGCGGTCGCGACGCTTGGCATTGCGGATCTTCCGCTTCTCAGAGATCGCATCCCAATAGGCACCGGCCTCCTGATCGAAGGCGGCGCGCGCTTCCTGATATTCTGCAAGTTTGCGACGGTATTCCGCGATGGCTTGCGGCGAAGCAGCCTGCGCCATGGCATTGGCGACATTTCCGGGCAGTCCGTTCGAGTCAAACGTATACGCAGGCGAGGACGCCAATAGCAGGACGACCGGAGCGATGACGGCCAATGAGCGAATCGAATGAGACATGAGACCTGTTGAGTAGTTGCAGACCTGCGCCCGCATCAATGCAAATCACTGAGACCGAACGCCGCCCCGCGCTGGCCCCGACGTGAGTCAATGGTGTTCCCGTCCGAACGACGTTGGAGCAGTTTGGTGAAGATTGTCTTTCCAATACCTGTCGCCCCCCTAACCACAACGGCGGTTTCCCGCCACCCCTGCGCTCGTCAACCACTTGGAATGCTTCACTTTTCCCTGGCGCCGCTGGTCTTGACGATCCGCGACCATTTGGCCTCGTCCTGATCGATGAAGACCGCATAATCGTCCGGCGTGCCCGGCGTCGGTTCAGTGCCATCCTGCTGCAGGCGTTTTCTGACCTCGTCGGAGGCCAGCGCCGCGCGCAGTTCCTTGTTGAGTCGGTCGATGATCGGCCGCGGCGTTCCGGCCGGCGCGATCAGGCCATAATACAGCGACGCATCAAAACCCTGCAGTCCGGATTCGGCAATGGTCGGCACGTCCGGAAGCAGGCTTGTGCGTGTGAGACTGGTCACCGCCAGCCCGCGCAGCTGTCCACCGGCAATATTGGCATGAGTCGCAGGGATCGGCGCGAAGGCCATTGGAATATGCCCGCCGATCAGGTCGACCAGCGCCGGCCCGGTTCCCTTGTAAGGCACATGCACCAAGGTGATACCCGCCGCATGACCGAAATATTCGCCGGTGATGTGGCTTGCGGTACCTGCCCCCGCCGAACCGAAATTGAGTTTGCCGGGGTTCGCCTTCGCATAGGCGATCAGTTCGGCAACCGTCTTTGCCGGGAACGACGGGTGCACCACCAGAGAGTTCGGCGAATTGCCGATCATTCCGATTGGCGCGAAATCCTTGCGCGGATCGTAGCCGGCCTTGGTGTAGAGCGTGGGTCCGATCGCCAGCGTACCGGTATAGCCGAGACCGATCGTGTAGCCGTCCGGCGCGCTCTTGGCGACGGCGTGCGTTCCCACGGTGCCGCCGGCGCCTGCCCTATTATCAACGATGATTTTCTCGCCAAGCGTCTCGCTCATCTTGTCGGCGATGACGCGCCCGACAATCGACGTGCTGCCACCAGGCGCGAAAGGGATAATCAATGTGACGGGGCGTTCCGGATAGTTCTGCGCCCGCGCAAGGCCCGTTGAGCCGTCCCAGGCACATGCCACCATGGCAGCGCACAGCCATCCCTTCCATGTCACCATGGCGACCATCCTCCCCGAAACGCATTCTTGTTGCCGGCATCGTTGCCGAAACGACGCTGCTTCGCAACAGGGACGCTACTTCCAGGCGAAGACCGGCTGTTCCAGCTCGGCCACGCGGGTGGTTCGGCCTGCGAGCAATTCGCTGAATTGATAAATCAGCGCGGCAGTCGGTGCGTGGATCATGTGCCCGAAATGACTGTACCGGATCACGCGCCGATCGCTCTCGGGAATCGCAATAAAATTGAATGCTTGCGGCCGCGCGATCTCCGACAGCGCGATACGATGAACCGATGCGACCTCGTCAGGATTGGGAGCCAGCCGCGCGCTATCTTGCGCCCACATCACAACCGGCGTGATCAGATAGCCGGAGCGGGTTGGATAATCATCGAGGATACCGATGACATCGTCCTGCGTGAGCTGCAGACCGAGTTCCTCATGCAATTCACGGAGCGCAGCCTCCGACGGTGTTTCGCCGGGGTCACAGCGACCGCCAGGAGGCGCCCATTGATTGCTGTGCGCACGGAGGCTGGATGCCCGCAATGTCAGCAACAGCGAGGTCTCTCCTGCGTTCTCCGCTTCGGCCATCACGAGGCCCACCGCCGCACGTTTCAGCCCGGATGCTTGCGGCCCCTCATCGACCCGCGTGAATGCGGCGACGCGCGTTTCGATCATGTTTCGGGTGGCGGCATTGAACGGCAGCATCATCCGCGATTGATAGCACAATCACGGATGATGCAACAAAGTCACACGAATACAGCGCTTTAGGCCAGTTCGGATGCTGCACGCTGCATGTTGTCCGACATATCTGATGTCACAGTGCTCTGCTCCTCGACGGCCGCCGCCGTCGAGGTCACGAACTCGTTGACATGTTCGATGGCCTGTTTGATCGAGACCAGCGCTCCGACCACGTCACTGGAGATACCGTTCAGGGCCTCGATTTCGCTGCTGATCTTGTCGGTCGCCTGCTTGGCCTGGTTGGCCAGGTTCTTGACCTCCGCCGCGACCACCGCAAAGCCTCGACCCGCCTCCCCCGCGCGAGCCGATTCGATGGTCGCATTGAGTGCGAGCAGATTGATCTGACCGGTGATGTCGCCGATGAGTCCAACGATGCCACCCATTGCATGGGCAGCCGAGGTGAGTCGCTGCGCCTGGATGTCCGCCGTCTCTACCTGCTGCACCGCGGACTCCGCCGTCTGACGGGACTTCACCATCGTCTCGGAGATTTCGCGGATCGATGCATTCATCTCTTCGCTGCCCGCTGCGACCGACTCGATCAGGGAACGAGCGCGCTCGGCTTTCAGTCGGGCCATGGCCTGCGCCGTAATATCGGCGGCGTATTTGACCACCTTGAACGGCTTGCCGTTGAGATCGAAAATCGGATTGTAGGACGCCTGGATCCAGATTTCCCGTCCCCCCTTCCCGATGCGCTTGTATTCCGCGGCCTGGTACGTCCCGCGATTGAGGCTCGCCCAGAATTCCACATAGGCCGCACCGGATCGCTCCGCCGGATCGACGAACATGCTGTGATGCCGGTCGCGGATTTCGTCGATCGTGTAACCGACCGCATCAAGAAAATTCTGGTTTGCCGTCAGGACGGTGCCATCCATGCGAAACTCGATGACCGCCTGCGACTTTCGAATAGCTGCCACCTGGCCGTTGCTATCAGCGGCAAGCAGCTTTTGTTGGGTCACGTCGGTCGCGAATTTCACGACCTTGAACGGCTTGCCGGCATCATTGAGAATCGGATTATAGGTCGCGAGAATCCAGACTTCCTTGCCACCCTTGCCGATTCGCTTGTATTCGGCCGCCTGATACTCACCCCGGCCGAGCCGCGCCCAGAAGTCCCGGTAAGCTGCGCCATCTCGTTCTCCGGCTTCCACGAACATGCTGTGATGTCGCCCCTGTATTTCGGACAGCGCGTAACCAACCGTGTTCAGGAAATTCTCGTTGGCGACAATGACGGAGCCATCAAGATTGAATTCGATGACCGCTTGTGCGCGACTGATCGCGGCCACCTTTCCGTAGGCCTCGAGACTTTCGAGTTTATGCGCCGTGATATCTGTGGCGAATTTGATGACTTTGAACGGCTTGCCGTTCTTGTCCATAACCGGATTATAGGAGGCTTCGATCCAGATTTCCCTGCCGCCTTTGGCGACCCGCTTGAACTGCCCTGTCTGAAATTCGCCCTTGTTAAGGTTACCCCAGAACTCCCGATAAGCGACACTCTCGCGTACGCCGGGCTCCACAAACATGTGGTGATGCTTGCCCTTGATCTCATCGAGCGTATAGCCGAGCGCCTTGAGAAAATTTTCATTCGCCCTGATGATCGTGCCATCGAGATTGAACTCGATGACGGCCTGGGAGCGACTGATGGCGGTCGCTTGCGCCAACGCATTCTGCAAATCGATCTTGCTCTGTCGGTTAAACATCTGTCGCTCCGTGGCCAAACGGCCGTTGTCTAAAAATAGTCGGCGATACGCCGTCGCGCGTGCGCTGCGCGTCGTTTCCTCAGATCAAATGAACTGGAAATTTCGAGCAGCTGACCTAGTCGACCAGCCGCCGATTCTGCGATTCCCCACGCCCCCAATAGGCCGCGACCTTTTCAGCCAGCAGGTTGTGGTTGTCATGCAGCTTGCCGTTGTTGTTCGCTGCCGGCTGGTCGGCGGTGCCAGCCGTCAAGCTGCGTGCAGCAATTTGCTGGAAATATTCAAGTACAGCGATACGCAGGTTGGACGACAAATTTGGTGTTTCGCGCTTGCGCTCGATCTTCTCGATATAGTGCTCGATAGTTGTATTCTCCATCCGGACGATCGCCTGCAGGCTGGCCCAGAAGCTGTCTTCCAGGCTGACGCTGGTACGCTTCTTCGAGACGACAACCGAGCGCTTGCGGTTAACGTTGGGGCGGTTCATTGCGGCTTCGTATCCCATTTTATCAGTCCTCTTCTGTTAAAGATGGCATTGAAACTCACGCGTTACTGATTCAGTTCACCAACACTGCGCCGTCACAGCGAATGCCGGATACCCACACATCGGCCTGTCCAATTCCGACGCCGAGACTTGCCAGCGTTGCCGCCAGCAATTGATCGATTGAGCTGGTTGCCCCGCTGATGATGCTGGTGACGAGTCCGCCGAGACCCGGGATCGCCAAACCCAATCCAAGAACACTGATGTTGAGGTCGCCCAGCAGACTTCCCGTCAGGGAAGACGTGAAGTTTGTCGTGTTCACCGTCTTCTTCGTCTGCGACGTGATATCCGAATAGCTGAAGTTGACGCTGCCCGGCGTGGTATTGCCCATGCCGGCATGGGCCTTTGCCGTCACAATTGGAATGCCCAGGAGATTCACAAGCGGTGCCGGCCCCGGAGTCGGCTTGGTCGCAACATTGTTGAGATCAGCTACAGTGACGTTACCTATCCATGCATCGACAATGCCCGGCGTGACCCCAAGCGTGACGCTCGATGTACTGACATTGGGATAGCCGCAACTGACCTTATTCAGCGTCGCCGTGCCCGACGCGACCTCCACATAGACCGGCAGATTGACCAATGACGCCGAACCACTTCCGATCAACTGGATGGATAGCAGCACCCGTGTCTGGGCTGTATGAACACTAATGCCCTGCGTACCCACGGCAATCCAGCCGGATCCCTGTGGCCGTGCGCCAATGGTCGCCGTCAGTGACGCACTGGTAATACCTGGCAAGCCAAGGTTGACAGATGCGGCGATCTGGTTGGTGCCGTTAGCAATTCCGGCCGTTGCCTGCAGCAGGTCGTAGAGCGAGATGCTCACGCCGTCTTTTGGCTTTACGCCCACGATCAGGTTCGCGTAGGGGCCCGCATCGATTAGTGTGCCAGGCGTTATCCTGGTCGTTACAGATGCCGAAGCCTGCGATATCGTCGAGAGCGCGGTGGTTGCCGTCCCGCTGCCATTAGTGGCCTGTTGCGCACTCAACGCCGCGGACAGAACATCTCCGATCTTGACGTTCGATTTCAGTAGCGTGTCATAGGTCACACCGGTCAGACCGACACGCATCGCCAGCGCCGAAAGGAAGGTGAAAGCATCAATGCGCGCGCCAAGAAGCGCATTGTAGTCCATGACTGAGAGCGACAGGGTCGTTCCCAGCATCGATCCAAGAACGCTATTCAACAAGCCGCCATTTAGCGACGCCAGCCGCGAACCGATCGAGAACGACGCCATGGCAGTCGTTGTTGCGGTCGCCGTCGTCTTGATGGTGAAGTTATTGCTGCCGGTAAAGAAATGGCTGAAGTAAAGCGGCGTCGCCGTCTGAAGACTGACCCGCGCCGCATTGGCTGTTCCAGTCGCCGGTGTAACAAAGCGGCTTTGCGCAGCGACGGCCGAATTGGCCGTATAAGTTCCGAGTTCGACACCGATCAGGGCGCTGGCCGGATAGTTGTTGCTGGTGACCGCCGCCTGCGCGGCATTCGTCGCATTGCTCAGATTGCTCGCGGCGACGATCGCCGCGAGATCCGCAGCGGCCTGCGTCTTGCGGCGATCGGCAGCGATGGTCCCGATATCAACCCCCAGTGCAGCACAACAAACGGCCAGAATCATGCCGCCCGCAGACATGATGGCAATATTTCCGCGCTGGTCGGTGCGAAATCTCTCGAGAAGCCCGCGCATCGGTTCCATCGCTCAAAACCCTCCATAGGGAATGGCGGCAGATCGCGCGACTTGCGATGGAGGCATCGGCACGAAAGGAAGCGAATAGATGAACATGCTCGACGCGTCGTAGTTGACCGTGACCACAAAGACATTTGCGTTCGACGGTGATGTCGCCGCATTGACGCTCAGCTTCGACGCATTGATCAATGGATAAGTGGCTGCATTCGACGTGACATAGGTCGATGCGATCGAGCCGCGTTCGGTCTCGGTCAGTCCGGCGACGGAAGAACGCGCCGCCTCGGCAGCAAGCTGCTGAACACCGTGAACCACCGCAAAATATGATCCGAAGACAACGATGCCGAAAATGATCGACAGAAAGACAGGCAAAAGCATTGCGAATTCGACTGCGGAAGCACCGCGTCGACACGACAGAAATTTTCTCATGCTGGCGTCGAATCTCAACATGCGCTGAGCTTCGCAAGACCGCGTGAAAACTACCTATACAACTCCTGTTACCACCTGATGGGGATCGATCATCTCCGATGCCCGCATTGTATTGAATGATAGCATTCGATTTGATGAGGGGATCACATTCTCTGATACACGCGTCGTTGAGAGAACTAGATACCGAAGAACTTAACGTGCAGCTCCTCTATTAGAATACTGTGTTTCTTGTGAATGCCCTCGCGCGCGCACAGCACGAGTTTGGGTACAGCCAGCTTTGGAAGATAATACTCATTGGCCGCCAGGAGCGGCGCTGGGATCAGAGCTGTTGGCAGCAGGGTTAAGCCGATGCCTGCTTTCGCAGCTTCGATCCGAGCATGATAGTCCGGGCTGGAGAATGCAATACGATAGATCATGCCCTTGCGCTCAAGCGCCTGAATCATGACGTTATGCACGATCTGTCCCGGCCAGGTCAGCAACGGAATGGGCGCACCAGGACTTAACGTGAAATCCTTGGATCGGACCCAGGTCAATTCATCGTCGCGTTGCGCGACGACATCGATGGCCGCATCCACGGGCATCTCGGAGACGCTGAGGAACACGCCGACATCGACGTAGCCATCGAGCATGCTTTTTGCGATCTCGGCCGAATTATCTGAATAGATGCAGACATTGCTCATCGCCGCCTTGCTCATCCCTTCCATTGCGCGTTGCGAATAGAAATTGGCCAGACCAAGTCGAATAGTTTGATCTTCGGGCGAAGCACCGCGCAGCAAGAGTAACTGGTCGTTCGCCTCCAGAATCTTCCTGGCCTGGATCAGAACGAGCTTTCCGAGTTCGGTCGTCGATGAGCCGTTGGCAGATTTCAGGAAGATACTGCCGCCGATCGCGTGTTCAATGCGCTTGATCTGCGAGCTGATGGCGGGCTGGCTCAGGCCGAGCAGCTTCGCGGCCTTGGTGATACTGCCGGCTTCGGAGATACCGACAACCGATCGCATGATTTCGGTTGGGATGCTCGAATGCTGGTACCGCCGATGCATAATACGTTGTCCTTTGAGATCGACGTCTTCTCCACGCAACGGAATTGTCCGCTTCGAGACGTCACACCAAAGTCACCGGCCAGCTACACCAACCTGACCGAAACGTTTCTTAGGATCGTTTAAATTGCAGATGCAGAGACACACACCTCCCTTCAAGTTGTATCGGTGTCCTTTTACACATGCCAAGTACTTTCATGAGGAGGCGCATGTGATTTCTCCCATTCGCGGCATCAAGGAGATTCGCGGGTAGAGCACTACCGTGATTACACGCACCTTTACAGGCAGCGAGATGCAAAACCTCCGGGATAGTGATTTTCGGGCTGGAACTTGGCCAAAGTGATTCGCAGAAAAGAATTGATGTACCACCTGAGATAAGTCAGGCGCACTCAACTTAAAGTAACAAATCTCTTTATGGCCTTATGGAGCGCGAGCGACATTCCGATGCCGGTGACGCCGCCTGCAAGTTTGACCAGCGCATCCCGCACCTCGCCATGCCGGTCCGGCGTTAGATGCTGCAGCACCTCAAGCCCGACTGCTGCACCGCTGACGAGCGTCAGAACAAGCCAGAGATGGCGGGGATAAGCGAGACCGAACAAAAGGCCCACAAGCGCAAATGCGCCGAAGCGCTCAAGGCTGACGCCGGCAAAATGCGGCCGCAGCCCAATCGGGGACAGAGTCACAAAAGCAATCAGTGCAAGTGTAGTCCACGCAATAACAATGATGTTTTTTCGATACATCCAGCAGCCATATCCCATGCAACCGCAGGAGCGGCGATTTCTCACCTCTGACGGTTAATCGAACGCGCAGAGAACTACTACCGGCGTTCCGACGCACTCCCCCGGACAAAATCTTCCTCAGCGGGAGCTGCGGAGTTGCCAGGTGTCGAAACTGTCGGGTTTGATCTCGAACCGATCTTGCATCCGTGCATACATGGTTCCCGCGATGCGTGCGACTGGAAGATAGTGATCATAATCCGTGCGCAAGGTGACGGGGTCGACAACACCATCACGAACCTGAATGCCCAGAACCTCTCCGACCAGTAAGTCGCGTTCTGCGCCAAAATTCATCATGGTCACTTTTCGGCATTCCAGTGCCGCAGGCGCCTTCGCCAAATGCGGCACCGGCACATTGATGCCAGCCATCATTGGGAGCTGCAGGGCATCCAGTTCGCCGATGTCGGATGGAAAGCTGATGGAACAATCTACCATATCGTTGGCGAGTGCCTCATCCACCATGTTGATAACAAACAACCCATTGGTGCGCACATTGCGGGTCGTATCCTTGACCGACAGGTCGGGCCTGGCCTGCAGGCCGACCACCACCAGTGGCGGCTTCTCGGAGAACACATTGAAGAACGAGAACGGCGCTGCATTGACGACGCCGGCATCTGAGATGGTGGTAATCAAGGCGATCGGACGCGGCACAACCAGACCGCACAACAACTTGTAACGCTCGGGACCACTGAGCTTCGCAAAGTCAAAATGAATCATCGCCAATCGTGCCTCATCAGTTGCCGCCTTGCCGCAACGAGGCAGGAGCTTATCCGATCTTGAACAGCCGGCTCGCATTGCCGAACAGGACTTTCTAACGGTCAGTGTCCGATAGCTTGGCCTTGTTGACCAGCCCCACCGGATCGGGGCTCCCCATGTCGAACGGATGATCCGAGCCCATCATGACGCGGTCAACGCCCGGTCCGAACCAGATTGTCGACCAGCTCGGACGAGAACACGCAGGTATCGAACCAGAGGCCTTCAGATCGGTCGACGGCGCACCTCTCGTGAGCCCGCGCACGTCCGGGACGCGCGTATCGATCTGGAAGCCGCGCGAGCCGAGCTGCTCGACCGCATGACCCCCTCCCCCACCGCCCGCGCGGGAAACCACATCGGCGCGAGGCATCGAAATCGTCGTGATGGCGCAGCGTCTTAACCCATCGTTCACCCAAGTTCGTAACGGGGTGTTGGCGGTCCCCCCGGTACAAAAACCCGCATGGGGCAAAACGACGCAAAGTCGGGGGAGCGGTCTGATGGCGCTGGCAGTGTTGCCGGCTACGCCGCACTGCGCCGTTTCCGGTTCCAAGGCGGGCCGATCCAAGGCCTGATCCTGTGCGGTTGCCTGCTGATTACTGCCATCGCCATCGGCACGGCCTACATCACCGTCCATTTCAGAGACCGCGCCATCGAGAGCAAGAAGCGCGAACTGGAAAACACGGTTCTGCTGGTGGCACGACACTTCGACCAGCAGTTCGGGGATCTGCAAGGCGTCCAGAACGACATCATCACCTATATGAAGTCCGCCAACATCCAGAACAGCGCCGCCTACCAGCATCTGATGTCAGGGATCGACGTCCATCGCATGCTGCGCACCAAGCTCAGCAGCCTGCCCTATGTCGGCGGCATCAACCTGTTCGATTCCGAAGGCAAGTTGCTCAACTCGTCGGAAACCTGGCCCGTGCCGGCCATCGACATCGCCGACCGTCGGCATTTCCAAATGCTGCAGGCCGACAACGGGCCCGCGGTCGTATTGGCCGAACCCGTCATCAGCAGGGTGACCGGTGCATGGACCGCCGTGTTTTCGCGCAAGCTGGTCGGGCGCCATGGCGAATTCATGGGCATCATCGGCCGCGGCGTCGAGCCCGTTCACTTCGAGAGCTTCTTCGCATCCCTCGCGCTCGAAAAAGGCGCCAAGATCTTCATGATCCACCGCAACGGCACCGTGCTTGCTCGCTATCCGCAGAACGAGACCGTGATCGGCCAAAACCTCAGTAGCAGCTCGGTCTTCAAGGACCTCTGGTCGTCGGGCGGGACCTCGACGGGGCGCTATATCAGCCCCATCGACGAGGAAGACGAATTGGGCTCCGCGAGGCGCCTCGCGGAAGCTCCCGTGATGATCGTCGCAACCGCCAGCATGGCTGCGGCGTTACATGACTGGCGCGAGCAGACCAAGTATCAAATTATCGGCGCAATGCTTGCCACGCTGGTGATCCTGGCGACGCTGTTCCTGATCGTCCGGCAATTGAACCGCCAGCACCGCTCGGCCGAACGGATGCTGGCGCAAAAATCGACGCATCTCGATACCGCAATCAACAATATGACGCAGGGCCTGCTGTTGTTCGATGCCCATGGCCGGCTGGTCGTCTGCAATCAGCGCTTCATCGACATGTTCGGGCTATCCGACAAGATTGTGAAGCCAGGCTGCTATTTCCGCGATCTCATCCAGCACCGCAAGGACACCGGAACCTTCATCGGCGATGTCGATGACTACTGCACGCGGTTCCTGCGAAGCATTGCGGAAGGCCTTGGTCACGATACACTGCTGACCACGCCTGACGGACGCTCGATCCAGGTTCTGGTTCAGAAATCAGAGGACGGCGGCTGGGCTTCTACGCTGGAAGACATCACGGAGCGCAAGCACTCGGAAGAGCGCATCGCGCATCTCGCGCACTATGATGCGCTGACCGACCTCCCCAATCGTGTGATGTTCCGCGAGCGGCTCGAAGCGGAAATCGCAACGATCCAGGACGGCGCGCGATTTGCGATTCTCTATATCGATATCGATGAGTTCAAGAGCATTAACGACACGCTTGGCCACGCTATCGGCGACGAGCTGCTGAAAGTCGTGGCGATGCGCCTGCGCAGCTGTATCGGCAATGCGGGCTTTGTCGCGCGGCTCGGCGGCGACGAATTCGCCATCGTGCACACCGGAATCGCTCGCCGCAGCGACGTCACCAGCCTTGTCGTGCCACTCCAAGAGGCAATCCGCCAACCCTATGATTGCCTCGGCCACCAGATCACCACCGACGCTAGTATCGGGATCGCCGTGGCTCCCGATGACGGTTCCGATCTCGACGAATTGCTGAGACACGCGGACCTTGCGATGTATGGCGCCAAGGCCGCTGGGCGCCGTACCTTTCGCTTCTTCGAGCCTGCCATGGATGAAGACGCAAGGGCGCGGCGCGCGCTGGAGCAGGATCTGCGCAAGGCGCTCGCGGAAGGTGGACTCGAGGTTCACTATCAACCCGTCGTCGATATCGCCAGCAACGAGATCAGCGGCTGTGAAGCCCTCTTGCGCTGGCGGCATCCGGTACATGGCATGATTTCGCCGGCGGAGTTCATTCCGATCGCCGAAGAAACCGGCTTGATTGTCGAACTCGGCGACTGGGTACTCCGAACGGCGTGCATGGAAGCCGCCTCATGGCCCATTCCGATCAAGCTCGCGGTCAACGTCTCACCAGTTCAGTTCACGTCGCAGACCTTGGCTCTCAACGTTGCCCGGGCGCTCGTGGCGGCGAACTTGCCCGCTCACCGGCTTGAGCTTGAAATCACGGAAACAGTGCTGATTCGCGACGACGAGACTGCACTTGCCATCCTCCATCAGCTTCGCAGCATCGGCGGCGTGCGCATCGCGCTCGATGATTTCGGCACCGGCTATTCGTCCCTCAGCTATCTGCAGCGCTTCCCGTTCGACAAGGTCAAGATCGACCGTAGCTTCATCCGGGATATCATGGCCCCGGACGGATCGTCGTCTATCGTGCAGGCGGTCGTGACCATCGCTGCTGCACGCAACATGATGACCACCGCGGAAGGCGTCGAGACGGCCGATCAACTCGACGCGCTACGTGTGCTCGGCTGTACCCAGATGCAGGGCTTTCTGTTCAGCGCCGCCAAGCCGTCGCACCAGATCCGGGCGATGCTTCAGCACCGTGAGGCCGCCGTCGCCTGACGCCGGCCTGAAATCCTCGCGAAACGGGTTATTTCAGAGAAAACAGAAAGCTGGCGATCCCGGCATGACTCGAACATGCGACCTACGGTTTAGGAAACCGTCGCTCTATCCGGCTGAGCTACGGGACCGCGATCCCGGTCAGGAGCACCGGGCATGGACAGTTCCATATCAGAGCCGTTTGATCATCGCTACCCATTGATAGCTCAAACAGGACGGGTCCGGAACTGACGTCACATTCCTTTGACAGGCCGGTACATCTATTGCGGAACGCCTCGTACCGCCCGTCGTTGGCTGGCTGTCACCCTAACGATGGAGAATCCCACATGACAAAGATGAGACTTCTTGCCGCTGCTGCCGTGGTCTCTGGCTTGATGGCCACGCCGGTGATGGCAAAGGATCCGATGAATCGCCGGACACAGGCCACGCAGGAATATCGAGCCGAAACGGCCAATAACGGCTATCGTGATTCGGGCTTCTGGCCGGGTGACGTAGCGGCAGGCGTGGTGGGCGGTGCCGTGGGTGCGGCCGTGGGCACGGCCGGGGCCATCGCAACTGCGCCGTTCCGGAACAGCTACAATTCCTATGACGGCTACAATGGCGTCCAGCGCGATTCCTATGCCAAGCGCATGGGTTTCGTTTGTCAGCCGGGAACCTGGTTCCGCGGCGAGGATGGTCGACGGCACATCTGCCAGTAATATAACGGACATCTGAGAAAGGGGCGGCCCAGACGGACCGCTCCTTTTCCGTGCCTGTTGTCCGATAGAGTCGCAGGCCCGCCAAACGAAACCGCACCACCACTACTGTCGGACGCAGCTCATCGTGAACTACGTGTGGTCCCGTGTAGGTGATCGCGCGCCGTAGCGACGCGACGCGAAACTACTGTCGAGAACAGTTCAAAATACTGAGGTCATCAATTTCGGTGATATGAGAGCAGCAAGAGATCTCTGCCTGAAAGTACTTCCACATCAGCGCGGTATCGCGAAATGGCGCACTGACCACATGACCGTACTGATGCGGTCATGCTGCACTTGCTCCAAAAGCGGGGAGAAGTAACACATCCGAGGTTGAAAAACGGCCCACAAATGGCGAGAATTTGGCTTGTTACCAACATCGGAACCCAAGTGGCTCATTCGTCCGCATACAAGTCGCTCACATTTGCTCTACTGACGACCGCATCACTCGCCGGTCTCGCGCTGATGTCTTCGCCTGCTCTTGCGCAATGGTGGACTGCCGCACCTGCGGACTATGAAGATTGCGCCGAGCGTATCGAGAAATCGACGGTTTCGAAAGACGCCAAGGCTGCGGCGCTATCGGATTGCGAAAGCAAGTTCGCCGGACGGCGCAAGCGCGGTGGCGGCTATACGTATCACGACTTCATGCAGAACCGCAGCTTCGATATCGCTGGTCCGAACCCAACCACGGCCGAGCAGAAGGCGATCGACGAGCAGTACAAGACCTATCTGGACAATCAGCGTCGCAGCGTCATCGTCGCGGCCTTCGCTGAGAAACAGCGCGAGGTGCAAACCCAGGCCGCGCTCGAAACAGACTTTCGACGGACCACGGAACCCCCAAGCGACGTGAAGCCAGTCGTGTTACCTCGGCCTCGGCCCAAGGTGCGTGCCAAGGAGCCGGACTGCGCGATCGAGCCGCTTACATGCGGATGGTCCAAATTGTCATCGGGGTTGAAAGACATCAAGGACGCGCTCTTCGGCACGCCCGCGCCGACCAAGACCAAGCGCACCTGAACCATAACAACCCGCCAGGTATCAATCCGTGATGACCATCGCCCAGAACATCCGGTAGGGCGACTTGGGATTGGTCACGTAAGCAACGCCGACCTTGCGTGCGCCGGGCATAAGCAGGTTCTCGCGATGACCTGGACTCTCTTCCCACTGCTTCAACGTTTCGGGAAATGTCAGGAAGCCCGCCGCGATGTTTTCAGCTGCTTTGGATTTGCGGAGCTTCCCCACACGTGCGGAGAAAACACCGCCGACCTCGTGGCTGACCTTGCCACTGGATGACATTGCCTGCGCCTGAGCAAGCGCGACTGCATTCAGCTTGCTGTCCAGCGTGACGGAGGAGAGTTTGTGCGCACGGCGAAAGGCACTGATCTGGCTCGCATAATCCGCCGCTCTCGCCTCGACCATGGTTACCGCGATCAACGCGCCACACAGCACAAACGACCTCACGGGGCGGTAGTTCATGACAATCCCTTCACGGATCAGATTCAACGACCATACAGACGACGTTGCGCAGGAGGTCGCGACAGCGGCTTGCGGGCACGGGCACGCGCCTGCACTTCAACGGCACGCCGTTGCTCGGCGAGCCGGGCATCATATCCCGGCGACGGGGTGACCGTCGGAGGGATCGCAAATGCAGGTGCGATGGCACCGATGCTTGAAATAGCCATGGCCACAGCGCTAGTGGCGAAGGATTTTCGCTTCAATATCCTCAAAAGCAGGGGTCGCATTGATCGCTCCACCCAGGAAAACGGCCCGAAGCGCTCACGCGCTTCAGGCCGGCTTCGGTCGTGACAGAAGCTTACTTCTTGGCCTTCTTGGCCTTCGCGGTCTTGGTCACCTTGGCGGCCTTTGTGGCAACCTTCTTCGCCTTGCGGCGGCGATGACCGAGCGGAATGCCGAGCTTGATGGCTTTCTGACGCAGCGAACCACCGGTGCGCTTCATCTCCTTGGAAATCTTCTCGAGCGGTGTCTGGGCCTTTGAATGCGCCTTCAGGATCTTCACGTCTTCCTTGGTGTACTCGCGACGGACGAGTTTCTTTTTCGCTTTCTTGGCCATTGTAGCTCCGATTGTTAGTTGAATAATTCGATCAGCACACGCTTTGCCGATGATATGAAAGGATCAAACGCCCGGCCCAGCGCGCGAAACGCGAACCACCGTCAATCACGCGGCGTTCTATACTAAAGATGTGGCGAATGACATAGCCCCAGATGTCACATCATGATGTTCAGTATTGAACTAGCCGTACTCCTGCGAGCCTTCTTCACGACGCGAGCTGCTCCTCGTCTGCGAATAATGGGCTAAAAGACTCTTTACATCTCATTTACTGAGAATTCACCGGCACGCATCGGCGATTGATATTTAACGAATAATCATCGGCTGGATGCGAATACAACGGATAATGGTACCATCGCATTGACTGGCATGCGCAATTGGAGCATTCGGATAGTTGAGTCCACCGATAGCAGCCGAAACGAATAGTAACATTCTCGTAATGATAGCGCCGAGGCCGGTCCAGCACTCCCTTCGGCCCCATCAATGTCGTGCTAACTGCGAATCTGATCCGGCGTGAGTGCGGGCGATCCCCTGCCTGACGTCTCTGCGTGCTTGATCAATGTCATCACGCGCAGCGATAGTGGAGCCGTGATCTGATATTGCTCCGCCAGCTCAACGATGACACCCTGCAAATAGTCAATCTCGGTACGGCGATCGCGCTGCAGATCCTCCCACATGGACGAGCGCGCATTTGCGTCGATCTTCATGGTCCGCCCGAGCAGCATATTGAACAGGCTGTCGGGCAGCCGCAGCAAATGCGGCGTTAGCCACGCGGGGATCGGCGTCGCCGAGACGGGCTTGATACCGGCCACTTTCAGAACCGCAAGGCCTTCCGCCATTTGATCGGCGAATAACGAGCGCCACGCGCGCTGTGCCAGCTGCAACCGCAGCGGTGTATCCGACAGCGCATTGAGCGCATTGTTCAAATTGACCAGCAGCTTACCCCACTGGACGCCGACGATATCGTCGCTCGCCAGGACGGCAAGATGCGGTACGGATAGTGCCGAAGCAGTATCGGCCCCATCGCGTTCGACTACGATGTTTCCAGACGTTGCGCGGTGAACATGACCATCGCCCTTTGCGATGACATTAAATGGCACCATTCCGCCGAGGATGCGGCGCCCGGGCAGAGCTGCGCGGAGAACGCCAACATTGCCGACGCCATTCTGCAGGCTGACGACGATGGCGTCTTTCGCAGCATGATCCGCGATCAGCCTCGCCATCTCCGCCGTATCGCCGCTCTTGACCGCGACTAGAATAATCTTCGCCTCATTCATGAGGGCGGGGTCATCCGACAGTCGCAGCTGACCGGGGGCAAGACATCGATCGAGGCCCTCGAAGCTCGTCAGCCTCAGACCGTGCATCTCGATACTGTCCACGATGCGCCGCCGCGCTAGTATGGCAACGTCGTGGCCGGCTGCCGCCAGGACGCCGGCCACGAAACAGCCGATACTGCCGCCACCAGCGATACAAATGGGTCGCGCTTCGATCACTTCATCTCCCGTTCATCCGGCATCCATTACTAGCAAAATGCCGCAGCGCTGCCTATCGGCGGAACCGACGCGCCTTGTAGACGTCATACCGCGCAGCTATGCTTTCGCCGGGCTGGCAGAACAGGAGACGATCATGGGTTTACTCGACATTCTGAACGGCATGGCCAACGGGCCGCGTGGCCCCAGCGATCCCAACGACAAAAGCGGCGGCATGTCGCCGATGACGATGGCGATCCTCGCGCTGCTTGCCTACAAGGGCTACAAACATCTCACCGGCAATCAGCCGGCGACGGAAGGACAGCCGCAACAGGTCCCCGCGCCGAATACGACCCAGGCCAGTGTGCCGGAAAGCGGCGGCCTCGGCGGGATGCTGGGAAGCCTGCTCGGCGGCAATACAGGCGCCAGTGCGGGCGGCGGCTTGGGCGATCTCCTGAAGGGACCGCTTGGCGGATTGCTGGCGGGTGGCGCAGCTGGCAGCGTTCTCAGTGGCGGCCTCGGCGACCTGCTCAAGCAATTCCAGCAGAACGGCCACGGTGACACGGCGGCTTCCTGGGTCGGCCCAGGCCCGAACAAGCAGATTTCGCCAAACGACCTTGGCTCCGCGCTTGGCGCGGATCAGATCAGCCAGCTGATATCAAGCACCGGCATGTCCCGTGAACAGCTTCTCGCCGAGCTGAGCAATGCCCTGCCCGATGCCGTCAATGAGTTCACGCCGCATGGCCGCCTGCCGACGGCAGACGAGGCAAAATCGCATCTGGGCTAGGGCACATTTAATAAAAGAGGGGACGTTGCCATGTTGTGGATCATTTTCGTCGGCCTGGTCGCCGGTATTATTGCGCGCATCCTGTCGCCGGGACCCAACAATCCGAGCGGCTTCATCCTGACCATTGTGCTCGGCGTCGCCGGCGCGTTTCTGGCGACCTTCGTGGGTCAGGCGATCGGTCACTATGGCCCGAACCAGGGGGCAGGCTTCATCACCGCCACCATCGGCGCACTCGTGGTGCTTTTTATCTGGAACAGACTTGTTGCCCGCAGGGTGATTTCCGATCCGGGCTCACGATAAGCCGGCTGAAAAATATGAGCCTCGGTTCCTGACCGAGGCTCATTGGCCTTCTTCGTATGGTTTTCAGCGCGTCGATTGCAGATGCATGCCTGCATCCATCCGCACCAGTTCGCCCGTCATGTTGCTTGAGGGAGAAGTGGCGAGGAAACAGATGAGCCCCGCGATATCGTCAGCTGTCGAGGCGACCCGCAGCGGCACTTTCGCAATCACCGCCTCGCGCACCTTCGTTGCCGCTTCCGCACCACGTCCTTTGGTAAACCATGGCGTGTCGATATAGCCCGGACACACCGTGTTGACGCGGATCAGCGGTGCCAGCGCACGCGCCAGCGAGAGCGTGATGGAATTCAACGCACCTTTGCTGGCCGCATAAGCCACCGATGATCCGGCACCGGTGAGGCCGGCCATGGACGACACGTTGACAACGGCAGAGGACTGACCCGATGCCCGAGCGCCGGCTTCCAGCAGGGATCGCGCAGCGCGCACCATCTGATATGGGCCGATGGTGTTGATCGAATAAATCCACTGAAAATCTTCAGCCGAGAGACCGTCGAGATCGTGGTGCGGAACGTGCTTGGTCACGCCGGCATTGTTGATCAGCGCATCGATGCGCCCCCAAGGCGCCGCAGCGGCAACGATCTTCTTGCAATCGTCGTCCTTGGACACGTCGCCTTGAACCACGATGACTTCGGTTGCACCAGCATCGCGACACAGCTCGGCGGTGGCTTCGGCCTCCTTCTGACTCGACGAATAGTTGATGACAATACGGGCGCCGTCCTTGGCGAGAATGGCCGCAGTCGCAGCACCGAGCCCCGATGCCGCCCCCGTAATCACGACGCGCAAACCATCACTTGCCATCTGCATTTCCTCTGTTTTCGTATCGAACCTTGATGCGATCTACCATAGTGCGATCGAGCTGGCATACAACGCAGGGCAAGTTCGCTTCGCGGAATTAAATTGCGCTGCAACAGGCGCATATCATGCCGCCACTGCAGGTGCCTCTGCGGCCAGCCCGCTTGTCTTTGCACCGCCTTTTCCCCATCATGAATCATAAGAAAAGTGGCAGCACCCCATGCCCGGCATTCCCTGCCGAATGAGATGCGCTAGCAAACGGGGAACGCCTTGACGGACGCTGACAATATCGTTGCGGAAACTGCGGAACGCATTTTCGCCGATCTCGCTGATGGGCAGACCATCAATCACGACAAGCAAGGTAACTGGAAGGCGCCGCTCTGGCAGGCACTGACCGATGCTGGCCTGCCGCTATCCTGGGTGCCTGAGGAGTGCGACGGCTCCGGCACCAGCATGGCCGAAGGTTTCAGCGTCCTCAGCGTCGCCGGCCGCGCCGGCGTTGCGGTGCCACTCGCCGAGACCATGCTGGCGGGCTGGCTGCTCGCGCAGGCCCAGATCAAATCACCGGAAGGCATGATGACCGTGGCGCCGGCAAGCCCGCGCGATCGCCTCACGCTGAATACGCACGGCACCATCAGCGGCCGCGCGCGTGGCGTGCCGTTTGCCAAGGACGCCAGGCATATCGCCGTCGTCACTTCCGGCATCGGCGGTGCATCGATCGCATTGGTCGAGACAAGCGCCTGCCGGATCGATAACGGTCTGAGCCTCGCGGACGATCCCTCCGACACAGTGAGCTTCGACAACGTGAAGCCGGTCGCGATCAAATCTGCACCATCGGGCTTCGATCAGAACTCGCTGTTGCTGATGGGTGCCCTCGTGCGCAGCCAGCAAATTGCCGGTGCATTGGAAACAATGCTCGGCATCGGCGTGAACTATTCCGGCGAGCGCGTGGCGTTCGAGAAGAAAATTTCGAAATTCCAGGCGGTACAGCACAATCTGGCGAAGCTCGCGGGCGAGACCTCGGCAGCCCTCGCCGCTGCCAGCTCCGCGGCTGACGCCTTCTCCAGCGGCGCTCCCCTCGATGATGCACTCTTCCTGGAGGCCGCCGCTGCAAAGATCCGTTGCTCCGAGGCCGCAGAGAAAGGTGCCGCCATCGCGCATCAGGTTCTTGGTGCCATCGGCTTCACGCAAGAACACATCCTGCATCGCTACACGCTGCGCGCGTTGGCATGGCGGGATGATTTCGGCAGCGAAAGCTACTGGGCGGTCGAACTCGGCAAGCTGGTCGCCGCACGCGGCGCCGACGAGCTGTGGCCCCTCGTCGCTTCGCGCTGATCGAACACAAGAAACGAGATCTTTCACATGACTGCAGCCCTTCGTTTCGATCCGATCCGCCTGCCGCCCGAATGCGAGCAGTTGCGCAAGGAAGTTCGCGCGTTCCTCGCCGAGGAGATTGCCGCTGGCACCTTCGATCCGCACAAGCCTCAGCGCGAGGACTCGGACAATCCCGAATTCAGCAAACGCGTTGGTGAGCGCGGCTGGCTCGGCATGACCTGGCCCAAGAAATACGGCGGCCACGAGCGCTCGTTCCTTGAACGCTACGTCGTCACCGAGGAAATGCGCGTAGCCAATGCGCCGGTGCGCCGCTTTTTCGTCGCCGACCGCCAGAGCGGCCCGGTGCTGCTGAAATACGCGCCCGAGCACATCAAGATGGACATCCTGCCGCGCATCTGCCGTGGCGAGGTCTGTTTCTCCATCGGCATGAGCGAGCCAAATTCCGGCTCCGACCTGTTTGCCGCCAAGACCAAGGCCACCAAGACCGACGGCGGCTGGCTGATCAACGGCAGCAAGATCTGGACGACCTCAGCCCATATGGCCGACTACATGATCGCGATCTTCCGCACGTCTCCGCCGACCAAGGAAAACCGCCGCCATGGCCTGACCCAGTTCCTGGTCAATATGAAGAAGCCGGGGATCACGGTGAACCCGATCGCGCAGATCACCGGCCAGTATGAATTCAACGAAGTCGTCTTCACCGATCACTTCGTGCCCGACGACCACATGCTGGGCGAGATCGACAGCGCGTGGAAACAGGCCACCAGCGAGCTCGCTTACGAGCGGTCCGGCCCCGAACGTTTCCTTGAGACCTATTACGTGCTGACCGAACTGGTCCGCGCCGTTGGCCCGAAGCCTGATACCCGTAGCGCCGAAGGCATCGGCCGTCTCGTCGCGCAACTGCACACCATGCGCCGCATGTCGGTGTCGGTGGCCGGCATGCTGCAGGCCGGCAAGGAGCCCGTGGTGGAGGCCTCCATCGTCAAGGATATCGGCACGATCTGGGAACAACAGCTGCCCCATCGCGTGCGCGAGCTTGCCGCCTTCGTGGACGACACAGCCTCGAACCACGCCACGCTGGACGAGATGCTCGGCTTCGCCATCAAGACGGCGCCAAAACTGACCATTCAGGGCGGTACCACCGAAGTCCTGCGCGGCATCATCGCGCGTGGCCTTGGCCTGCGCTGAGACTCGTCGTTCCGGGGCGCACGTGCATCTTTGCGCGTGAACCTCAGCCATTCCAATTGGAGTAGCAGGGAACCTCGAAATAGTTGAACACACCCAGATTCGGGTTCGCGATCGCCAACTGGCGCTCGCTCCCCGGAATGACGACGAGAACCGAGGAAACAAATGACCACCTACAAAGATATCGGCGTCGAGACCCGGGGCCACATTGCGATCATCGAGATCCGCAAGCCGCCGCTGAACTTCTTCGACATCCTGCTGATCCAGCAGATCGCGAATGCGCTCGACGAGATCGACGCCAATCCCGAGATCCGCGCGACCGTACTGTGCGCGCAGGGCAAGGCGTTCTGCGCCGGCGCCGATTTCAGCGATCCCAACCGCAAGGAAACCGAAGCGGCCGCCAAGAGTGGTGATCCCGCCGACAATCTCGGCTCCATCGGCCACCTCTATATGGAAGCCGTGCGTATCTTCCGCGCCAAGAAGCCGATCATCGCTGCCGTCCATGGCGCTGCCATCGGCGGCGGGCTTGGCCTTGCCGTATCGGCCGATTTTCGCGTCACCTGCCCGGAAGCGCGCTTCGCAGCCAATTTCACCAAGCTCGGCTTCCATCCCGGCTTCGGCCTGACGGTTGCGCTCACCGAAGTGGTCGGCAAGAACAATGCCGAGCTGATGTTCTATACCAGCCGTCGCGTCGGCGGCGAGGAAGCCCTGAAGATGGGTCTCGCCAATGTGCTGGTGCCGCAGGCCGAGGTCCGCGACGCGGCCATCAAGCTTGCGGAAGAAATCGCCGAATGCTCGCCGCTCGGCCTGCTCTCCACCCGCGCCACTATGCGCAATGGTCTGGCCGACCGCGTGGCGAAGGCGACGGAGCACGAACTCGCGGAGCAGACGCGCCTGCGTGCCACTGAAGACTTCAAGGAAGGCGTTGCGGCGACTGCCGAACGCCGGGTGCCGAACTTCAAGGGGCGCTAAGTCCCCGTCGGGTTTGTTTTTCAAACCTCACTGTGAAATGGCCGGGTTCTCCCGGCCATTTTTATTCGACGGGCGCTTTAGTCCTTCCGCACCACCAACGCATCGACGATGGTGGCTCCCTCACCCACGGGATGCACGAGCACGGGATTGAGTTCGATCTCCGCGATCTCGCCCGCGAACTGCGCCGCAAGCTGCGAGATCTGCGCGATCAATTCCGCTGCTGCTGACACGTCGGCCTTCGGCGTCCCGCGAAAGCCATTCAGCAATGGCGCGGCCTTGAGTTCGCCCAGCATGGAGGCGGCCTCATCGGCACTTACCGGTGCCTGACGATAGACCACGTCCTTGAACAATTCCGTCGTCACTCCACCAAGGCCGACCATCACCATTGGTCCGAAAGTCTCGTCCAGCATCGTGCCGACGATGATCTCGATACCTTTCCTGGCCATCGCCGCAACCAGAACGCCCTGGAGCGCGGCTTGCGGTCGATGCTGCCGGACGCTGGCGAGCAGCGCATCGTAAGCGGCGACAGCTTCATTCGTCGTGGCGATGCCCACCCGCACGCCGCCGACCTCGCTCTTGTGCGGAATGTCGCGTGACTGGATTTTCATCACCAGGGGGAAACCGATCTTGGCAATCGCTGCATCGAGCGCCGATCTGTCGGTGACCAGAACCTCGCCTGGCAGCGCGACACCGGCAATCTGCAGCAGCGTCTTGCTGTCGTATTCGGAGAGCGTCGGCGTGGCGAGATGCTCAACCAGATCGTTCGGCGCGATGGTAGCTGTGGCGACCGGCTCAGCCAGCTTGAACCTGGCGTGATCGACAAGTCGCCGCAACGCGACGCTGACATGCGTGAGGCCGGATAACACGACGACGCCGGATTCGGCGAGACCTGTGCGCGCGAAGTTCGACGGCAGCGTGTAGGACCAGAACACCACCGGCTTGTTCTGCGCAGCGATGACGGGCTTCAGCTCCGACGTCTTGAACGGCATCCGCGTCTCGCTCGACAGCGAAATCACCACCAGGATCGCATCGATCTCGTCAGACTTGTCGAGCAGTTCGATGGTCTTCTGCAGCCCACCACTATGCACCGCCTGGGCCGTGATATCGATCGGGTTACACGGCGACCCGTAGGACGGAATCAACCCACGAATCGTCGCCTGAATGCCATCCGACAATTCCGGCACCTTCAGCCCCTGTGCCGAGATTGCATCGGCGCCCCAGATGCCCGCGCCACCGGAGACGGTGACAACAGCGACCCGGTCGCCTTTCGGCAGCGGCGATGTGACCAGCACGGCCGCGATTGCCACCGCTTCGTCGAGATCGTTGGAGACGATGAAGCCATAGCGCGCGAACACCGCGTCATAGGCGGCCGTCCAGCCCGCCATGCTGGCAGTATGCGAGGCTGCTGCGCGCTCACCAGCACCGGAGCGGCCGACCTTGGTCACGATGACCGGTTTGCCGAGTTTTGCCGCCTTGCGCGCCGCGGCTAGAAATTTGTCGACGTCGCGAATGCCCTCGATGAACAGCAGGATTACGTCGGTCGCCGGATCCTGCACCATGTAGTCGAGGAATTCGCCGGCGCCGAGATCGGACTCGTTGCCGGTCGAGATCACGGTGCTCAGAGCAATGCCGAGCGCCTTCGCGCGGTTATAGATCGCAAAGCCGATCCCGCCGGATTGGGCGACGATACCGATACGCTTCGTGGTAGCGACCAGCCGCGGCTGATCGGGCTTCACATCGACGGTCGGGCTGAAGGTCGCGGCAATGCCGGCGATCTGGTTGTAGTACCCCTCCGCATTCGGTCCGGAGATCCGCATTCCCGTACGCTTCGCCAGCGCCGCAATGGCATCCTGCATTGCGATCGAGTCGCCCCCCTCCTCGGCAAAGCCTGAGGAGATGATGATCGCATGCTTGACGCCGAGCTTGGCACACTCCTCCAGTGCGCCGAGCACGACACGCGCGGGAATGATCACGATGGCGAGATCGATCGGCCGCCCGATTGCTGCGATGGTCGGATAACACGTCAACCCATCGATATCCGGATAGTTCGGATTGACTGGATAGATCGCGCCGGAGAACTGGTTTTTGCGCAAGAAAGAGAGAAGCAGGCCGGGGATCTTCGTGACATCGCGGGAAGCGCCGATGATGGCGATGCTGGATGGATTGAAGAACGAGTCCAGCGGATGCGGACGTGTCACAGTCATGGCGTTTCCCGTTTATTGTTGTTGCCATAGCGTTTTCGAGCGAAGTGGATACCGGCTCGTTTGAAGGAAACGCGTCAGAACAAGAAGGGATCGTGCGGCGATTACCGCCCTCACGCAACGACGCGAAACGTGACCCCGGCCAGCAGAAATGCATCGCCAGCGCACGGACAGCCCCGCTCCCGCGCACTGCCGAGCACCTGCGCGACATCGTTGACCCGAAATGTGAGCCCGGTCATCGCCTCGGTCTTGCCCTTGGCGAAGCGCAAACAGCCGTTGGTGAAAGCGATCTGCGGATCGTCATTCCTCGCCGAGGTCAGCGGCACGCCGATGATATTGCTCCAGTGCTGCGCCAGATCGTAATGGTCGGGACTCTGCAGTTCGACTTCGGTGAGCGCGCGCGTGATATCGTGGCGGATCGCCTCCTGCCAGTCCGGACCGGCCGGCGGATACGGCCCGAAATCGTCGTCGCTGTCTTGAGTATGATTGAACTCGATGAAGGCAGCGCGGCAATCACGTGGATGCAATTGCACGCCGTGATAGGGCGGATGATCGATCACATTGGCGGTGCGCACGCCGATGCTGGCGGCGAAGCGCCCGCGCTCGTCAGGATCCTCGCAGGACAGGATCACCATATAGCCGCCGCGGCCGCCTGATTTCTCCATGAACCGTCCGGCCGCCGTGCCCGGCCGGGTCGGCGCTACCACTTCGAGCAACGTCGCCTCAACCGGCATCAGCGCATTTTCGAGGCCATATTTGCCGACATGGGGGTCGCGGTAGCAAATATCGAGGCCAAGAATGGCCGCGATATCGCTCACCACTGGCTCCAGATGCGGAGCGACCAGACAAACTTGCCGCAACCGCATCTGGCTCATGATCATTGCCCTCTGAAAACCGGCTTGCGCTTCTCGACGAAGGCCTTGGCGGCCTCCTTGTGATCGTCGGTATCGCCGCAGCGGGTATGATGGATCGCCTCGTTGTCGAAACAGGCTTCCAGCGTCATCGTCTCGGCATTGTTGATATTGGTCTTGATATAGCCGTAGGTGATGCTCGGACCCTGCGCGAGCGACACCGCCAGGTCGCGCGCCGCTGTCTCCACCTCGGCATCATCGACGACCTTCGTCACCATGCCGAGCGCCAGCGCCTCCTGCGCACTCAGCACCGGCGACATCAGATAGAGCTCGCGCGCCTTGGCGCTGCCAAGCATCTGCGTGAGGAAGTAGGTGCCGCCATAATCACCGGAGAAGCCGACCTTGGCGAAAGCCGTGGTGAGTTTCACCGATTTGCTGGCGACACGGAGATCGCAGGACAGCGCGATCGAAAGACCGGCGCCTGCGGCCGCACCATCGAGCTGTGCAACCACCGGTTTCGGCATCTGGTGCAGAATGCGCGACACTTCCATGCCGCGGCGGAGATTGGCCCGCTTCGCCTCGAACGGCAGCGGTGCACGGCCGGCGGCCATCGACTTAACGTCGCCGCCGACACAGAAGGTGCCGCCCGCGCCCTTGATGAGCACGGCACGGACATCGTGATCTTCCTGCGCGCGGCGGGCCGCCGCGACCAGACCCTGTGTCATCTCCGGATTCAGCGCATTGCGCCGATCCGGACGATTCATGGTGATGGTTAGAAGACCGTTGTCGAGGTCCTGCAGGACGATGTCGCTCACGATTGCGCTCCTTGTTGTTGTTCTTGATCGTCCGGCAAGCTTCAGACCCCGACGATTACTTCTTCACCAGCGGGCAGCGCGAGGCTTCCAGCGGCTGAAATGCCTGCTCAGCGGGGACTGTTGCGATTAGCTTGTAGTCATCCCAGCGCCCCTTGGATTCCGAGGGCTTCTTGACCTCGAACAGATACATATCGTGCACCATGCGGCCATCCTCGCGAATCCGGCCATTCTTGGCAAACATGTCGTTGATCGGCGTCTCTTTCATGAGTTTCATGACTGGAGCCGAGTCCGTGGTACCGGCGGCTTTCACAGCCTTGAGATAATGCAGCACCGATGAATAGACACCGGCCTGGGCCGAGGTCGGTACGCGTTTTGTGCGCTCCTGGAAACGCTTGGTGAACGCGCGCGTCTCATCATTGAGATCCCAGTAGAATGCTTCCGCCAGGATCAGGCCCTGTGCAGTATCAAGGCCGACACTATCGATATCGGAGATGAACGCCAACAGCGGCGACAGTTTCTGTCCGCCGCTGCGTGTCAGGCCGAACTCGGCCGCCTGCTTGATCGCGGTGATCGTATCACCGCCGGCATTGGCGAGGCCAACCACCTTGGCCTTGGAGCTCTGCGCCTGCAGCAGGAAGGACGAGAAGTCGGACGTATTCAGCGGATGCTTGACCGAACCCAGCACCTTGCCACCCGCCTTGGTGACGACCGCCGTCGTATCCTTTTCGAGATCCGCGCCGAATGCATAGTCGGCCGACAGGAAGAACCAGGTGTCGAGGCCGTTCTTCACAGTGGCGAGTCCGGTCACATTGGCCTGCGCATAGGTGTCGAACACATAATGCACGGTGTAGGGACCGCAGGCCTCGTTGCTGAGGCGGATCGAGCCCGGGCCGTTGAAGATGATGATCTTGTTGCGTGCGCGCGCGATTTCACTTGCAGCCAGTGCGGTCGCCGATGCCGCCACGTCGATGATTGCCTCGACACCCTGATTGTCGAGCATGTCGCGCGCGATGTTGGCGGACAGATCGGCCTTGTTGAGATGGTCGGCGGCAATGATCTCGATCTTGCGGCCCAGCACTTCACCACCGAAATCTTCCGCGGCCATCTTGGCTGCGGTCTCGCTGCCGACACCGGTGATGTCCGCATACAGGCCCGACATGTCGAGAATGGCGCCCAGCTTCAACGGCTTGGTCTGCGCCATTGCGCTTGTTGCCGCGAACGCCATTGCTGACGCCAGCAGACCTGTAATGATCTTCTTCAAAAGTCCCTCCCTCAAAACGTGCCGCAGCTTTTTGCGCGGTATTCGTTTTTGTTATCGCGATCATGCCGCAATGGAACAACAGCGGCAAGCGGCGGTGCAGCCAAGAATAGCTGCAATGACATCAAGGTTTTCCGCAAAGCGGAATGGATTGCTGGCTATGATAGACGAGAGGTTGACCGGAGCCCGCAAGGTGGCGTGATGCGTGCCGCATCTGCAAGATATGACGTGTCGCATGCCGCAACACTGTTGCTGGCAGCGATCGCCATTTCGACATCCGTGCAATCTGCGTCCGCCGCCGGCTGTATGTTCACCGCTCAGGGCGAAGGCCGCGTCGCCGACGTCATTGATGTCAGAACATTGCGTCTGAGCGACGGCAACGAGATCCGTCTGGCGGGGATCGAACCGATAGCTGACTCGTCGAAGTCGACGAACGACCTCTCCGCATTGATTGCCGGCCGCGATGTCACCTTGCACGGCGAGAGCGACATGCCGGATCGCTACGGGCGGCAACCGGCTTTTGTCTTTGCCGATCCCGCTGCGCCCTCGCTGCAAGCCCAACTTCTGGCGCAGGGCGCCGCCGTCGCCTCTGGCACGATTTCCGACACAGCCTGCGCGACGGAACTTGCCGCCGCCGAAAGCTCGGCCCGCCGACTGAAGCGCGGAATCTGGGCTCAAACCAATGTCATAAAAAACGCGGAAAGTCCCGGCGATATCTTGGCCGATGTAGGGCGTTTCGGGCTGGTGGAGGGACGGGTCCTGTCGGTTCGTCAGGCCGGTACGGTGACCTACGTCAATTTCGGGCGTCGCTGGACTCAGGACTTTGCGGTGACTATTTCAAGGCGCATGATGACAGCCTTCGAGGCGGCAGGAATCACGCTTAAGTCCCTTGAAAGACGACATATTCGCGTTCGAGGATGGATCGAGAGGCGCGGCGGGCCGCGGATCGAGGCGCTCGGAGTGGGGCAGATCGAGGTGGTCGGGGACAATTAGACCGCTTGGACGAACAGGCTGCTTAGGCAGAGAGTGGACGACGTGACGGGTGTGGGACGGCAAACCAGCTTGAGCCGCCGCCTTTGGGCTGCGCCTGTTGTGCTGTGCGCCACGCTCACTTTATCGGCCTGCGGCGATGTCAGCCGGTTCGAGGCCGCCTCGTCAGTCAAGCCGACAATGCCGGCCAAGCCGCCGAAGCCTGCCGTGGTACAGACCCCGGCCGCCGAGAAAGAACACGAGCGCATCCTCGCATCCTATGGCGGCGCCTACGACGACCCGCGGCTGGAGTCACTGATCACCAAGACCGTCGATCGGCTGGTCGCGGCCTCTGAGCGACCGGACTTGGCCTACAAGGTCACGATCCTCAATTCCGGCGCCGTGAATGCATTCGCGCTGCCGACCGGACAGCTCTATGTCACGCGCGGGTTGATCGCGCTGGCCAGCGATACATCGGAGATTTCATCGGTGCTGTCGCACGAGATGGCGCATGTGCTCGCCAAGCACGCGTCTATCCGCGAGGAACAGGCACGGCAGGCGTCGATCGTCACACGCGTCGTGACCGACATGGGCAGCGATCCCGATCTCACCGCACTGGCACTCGCCAAGTCCAAACTGACAATGGCGAGCTTCTCGCGCGCGCAGGAATTCGAAGCCGACGGCATTGGTGTCGGCATCTCGGCCCGCGCAAAATTCGATCCCTATGGCGCATCGCGCTTTCTCGCGGCGATGGAACGTAACGCCGCGCTGAAGGCCAGCCGTACGCCGCTCGATCCCCGCGCGCAGGACTTCCTGTCGTCCCATCCGGCAACGCCGGAGCGCGTGCAGAACGCACAGGCCAATGCGCGGCAATATTCCTCGCCTGATGGCGGCGAGCGCGACCGCGAGACCTATCTCTCGGCGATCGATGGCATCGTTTACGGCGAGGACCCGAGCGAGGGTTTCGTGCGCGGCCGGCGCTTCCTGCATCCCAAGCTCGGCTTCACCTTCCAGGCGCCGGAAGCCTTTTCCCTCGACAATACAGCGCAGGCGGTGATTGGCGTGCGCGAAGGCGGCAATCAGGCCATGCGCTTCGACGTGGTGCGCGTACCGTCCGAACAGACGCTGAGTGACTACCTGAATTCCGGCTGGATGGAAAATGTCGACAAGGCTACCACGGAAGAGCTGACCATCAATGGCTTCCCGGCAGCGTCGGCTATCGCGCGCGGCGACCAGTGGCAATTTCGCGTCTACGCATTGCGCTTTGGCAGCGACGTCTATCGCTTCATTTTCGCTGCCAAGCAGAAGAGCACCGAAAGCGAGCGCAATGCCCGCGAGACCGTGAATTCGTTTCGGCGCCTGACGCTGGCTGAGATTCAGGCCGCCCGTCCGCTGCGCATCAAGGTGATTACGGTGCAGCCCGGAGACACCGTGGAGTCACTATCGCATCGCATGAACGGCGTCGATCGTCCGCTGGAGCGCTTCCGCGTGTTGAACGGGCTCGAGAACAATGCCAGCGTGAAAGCCCGCGACCGCGTCAAGATCGTGGTGGATTGAGATCCACCCAGCTACTGCTCAATCGACAACAAAAAAGCCCGGCCTCTCGGCCGGGCTTTTCATATTCAGCTCGCGAGACGCTGCTTATGCAGCCTCATCCGCGGCGGCGACATCATCGTCACCATCACTGTCGGCATCATCAGCACCGGCTTCGGCACCTGCCTCAGCCTTGGCGCCGCGGCGCGGGCTCTTGGCGAGCTGCCCTTCGATCTCCTTGACCGCTTCGGTCTCGGTGACGTGCTGAACCACAGCGATTTCACGCGACAGACGATCGAGGGCTGCTTCATACAGCTGACGTTCGCTGTAGGACTGCTCGGGCTGCGAGTCGGAACGGAACAGATCGCGCACCACTTCGGCGATGGCAACGATATCGCCCGAATTGATCTTCGCTTCATATTCCTGCGCACGGCGCGACCACATGGTGCGCTTGATGCGGGCACGGCCCTTCAGCGTCTCCAGCGCGCGCTTGACCAGCGCCGGCTCGGACAGTTTACGCATGCCGACATTCGCGACCTTCGCGGTCGGAACGCGCAGGGTCATCTTGTCCTTCATGAAATTGATCACGAAGAGTTCAAGCCGGGCACCTGCAATTTCCTGTTCCTCGATGGCGAGGATCTGGCCAACACCGTGCGCCGGATAGACCACGAATTCGTTGGTCTTGAAGCCCTGACGCTGGGTCAGCGGCTTCTTCGGCTCTTCGACGCGCGGGGCCGCAGCGGGGGCCGGCTTGGCGGCCACGGGCTTCGCAACAACCTTGGCGACTTCCTTCGGCGCAGCAGCCTTCACAGCGGGCGCAGCGACCGGGGCCTTGGCCACAGGAGCCTTCGCAGCCGTCTTCGGCGCAGCAGGCTTGGCAGCAGGGGTCTTCGAAGCAGCAGCCTTCGGAGCAGGCTTGGCAGTCTTATTTGGCATTGCACTTCTTTTATTTTTGGAGGACTTTTCAGCCGCAGCCTTCGCGGCGGTCCGGGTGTCCTTGACAGGGGCCCGGGCACGGCCTTTGGTGACAGAATTCTTCGCAGCAGGACCCTTCACAACGCGGCTGGCCGCAGTTGTCTTCTTCAAAGTCTTAGGATCCAAGACTTTCGAAGAGGACGCCTTCTTCGAAGCAGCAGCCTTGGAAACACTCTTTTTACGCGTTTTCTGTGACACAGCCTGCGCGTGGAGACCGCCACGCCCCTGTTTGATGTTTTAAACGGGAACCTGGCAGGGCCAAATCGAGCGGCACCACACGGTCCAGCTTCTTGAATTGTGCCTATTATAGCACATTTCCCGCAAAAATCAATGATTTATGCCCCGTTGCAACCGTTCGGCGGCCGCTGACAGGTCATAATCAGGGGTAGGGTAAATTTCACGTGGCGCCGGTAACCGGCAAAGAAAATGAGTCGCTTAGTCGCCGGTACCGGGTGCAGCCGAGAAATATTTCTCGAATTTGCCTTCCTGGCCGTCGAATTCCTTGGCGTCGTCCGGCGCTTCTTTTTTCTGAGTGATGTTCGGCCACGTCTTGGCGTGCTCCAGATTGATCTGCAGCCACTTCTCGATGCCACCTTCGGTGTCCGGCTTGATCGCGTCAGCGGGACATTCCGGCTCGCACACGCCGCAATCGATGCATTCGTCCGGATGGATGACCAGCATGTTTTCACCCTCGTAGAAGCAGTCCACGGGACACACTTCGACGCAGTCGGTGTATTTACATTTGATGCAATTGTCGGTGACGACGTAAGTCATCCAGAACTCCGGAAACGATCGATATTCAGTGTTTGCGTAGCGCACCCACCCCGCTGCCGCAAGTGATGCGGCCGGCATAGGTCTGGGCATTTCGACCAAGGGAAAAACCTGCCACGAAACCATCATTGGACGCGGTATATGGCCTAGATAGTTACTCCGGGAGGTGTTGCAAATCGGTATAGAGCACGCGCGCCGCAGTCGCATCGCCGCGCCTTTCCGAGAAACCCTCGACCTTCATCACCCGTACGGTGCGATCCAGCGCCACCGTGAGGACATCGCCGATCTTCACACCATGGCCTGGCGACTTCTCGCGCTCGCCATTGATGCGGACCTTGCCGCCTTCCACCAGCGCAGCAGCACTGGTGCGGGCCTTGACCACCCGCGCGTGCCACAGCCATTTATCGAGACGCTGGCGCTCCAATCGACACACCACCATAATGGCGGCGCGGAGCCGCCTTGCATGACCTGCATCAATCCTTGCGGCCGCTGAGCTGTTCCTTGAGCGCGGCGAGTTTCGCGAAGGGGGAGTTCGGATCGATCGGACGGTCCCGTTCGCGCGGTGCCGCCGATGTGGCGAACGGACGGGTTGCCCCACCACGATCACTGCCACGGCCCTCACGACCCTTGTCGCCGCCCTTGAAGGGGCCTTTGCCCTTGCCCTGGAAGCGTTCGCGCTCACGCGGCGGACGGCCACCATCGCCCGGCTTGCTGTCCCGGTTACCGCGATTGCCACGGTTGTCGCGGTTCGGCGCACCTTCGGCAGAGGCCGCGGCGGCCGGCGCGTCGCTGCGCGGACGGCGGAACTCGTTGTTATTGTTGCGGTCGCGGCGGCCCTGGCCACCCCGATCGTTACCGCCGCGGTCATGCCGCTCGCGCTGCGCGCCATCGGCTGCAGCGCCTTCCGCGGGCGCCGACTGCGACGCGCCCTGCGGGGCGTTGCTGTTGCGATGGTGGCGGTTGCGATCGTGGCGCGGCGGACGACGCTCTTCCGAACGACCACCCGGACGCCAGACCTCGACCAGTTCGGGCTCGGCAGCGACGGCTGGAGCCGCAGCGGCTTCGCCCTCGGCAGGCGCAGCAGCATCCGCCACTGCAGCGGTTTCGGTCCCGGTCTCGGCAATGGCCGCAGCGGGCTCTGGCTGCGCGTCGACGGAAGCCGTCTCTTCGACAGGCGCAGCTTCCGGCGCGGTGCTGGGCACCAGCGCGACTTCCGGCAACAGCGATGCCGACGATACGGCGGCGACTTCTTCAACCGGAGCTGCATCAGCAGTTGCATCGGCGGCTGTCTCCGCCGGCGCGGTCTCAGCCGCTTCAGCGGCAGCCTCGACCGCAATGACATTGTCCTCACCGGGCTTGTCAGACTCGGCAAGTCCCACCAAGGCATCGGGCTGATCGGCCGTCTTGTCTTCAGTCTTGTCCTCAACCTTGGGCTCGATCGGCGTCGTCGCAGCGACCGGCTTCGGCGGCGCCGGCGGCAATGGCGCCTTCTTCTCCATGCGATAGCCCAGGGCACGCAGGATCGAGGCGAAATCCTCGCCGGCGGAACCGGTGAGCGAGGTCATCGCCTGCGTCACCACGAAGTGGCGGCCGTCGAAGGCACCGGCGGGCTTGTCGCCCGGCGATGCTTCGCGCCAGGCCAGCGCAGGACGGATCAGATCGGCAAGGCGTTCGAGAATATCGACGCGCACCGCGCGCTCGCCGCACTGGCGATAGCCGAGCACGCGATAGGCATCGCGATCGAGCAGCTTGTCGACCGGGAAGGACGTGCGGCCGGAACCTGCGAGATGCTGCGCATTGGACAGCGCCGACATGTCGACATTGTCCTGCTTCTGCGCCCACAGCAGCGAGGCCAGCGAACGCGCCGCAGGCTTCAGCAGAGCGGGGATATAGATGTGATAGGCGCCGAAGCGCACGCCGTATTTCCGCAACACGGCACGCGACGGCTGATCGAGATCCTTCATCTCGGTCGCGATCTTCTGCCGCTCCAGCACGCCGAGCGCTTCGGTGAGCTGGAAAGCGATACCGCGTGCGATGCCGGTAATGTCTTCGGCCTTGGTCAGATCGAACAGCGGCCCGAGCAGCTTCTCGATATGCGTCTTCAGCCAGAGATCGAGGCGGGCCTGAACCGCATCGCGCGGCGCGCCGGAGAGGCGCTCGTCGGCGATGATGCGGAGACGGGGATGCAGCACGTCATCGGCCGCGACCAGACGGGCCACGGCATCGCCGGTCCAGCGCATGGTGCCGTCGGAGGCGAGCACGAACTGATCGTCCGGCGCGTTGCCGAGTTTCTCGGCGCGCGCGTCGATCTCGCCGGCCAGCGCCTTCAGCGCCGTCGCCTGCAAGGCCTTCGCATCCGAGCCAGCCTCGGCCGCATCGGGCAAAAATGTAAATCCGTCGAGACGGCCAATCACATGGCCCTCTACGATCACTTCGCCCGTCTTACCAATTTCAGTATTCAGCATCGTGTTTTCCCGCAAGCGGCGCATCAATACACTGGTACGACGATCAACGAAACGCTCAGTGAGCCTTTCATGAAGGGCATCTGACAGTTTATTTTCCAATTCGCGCGAAATTCCCTGCCAATGATCAGGATCTGAGAGCCAATCAGGCCGATTTGCCACGAATGTCCAGGTCCGGATTTGCGCGATTCGGCCCGATAACGTGTCGATATCGCCATCGGTTCGATCCGCTTGCGCGATTTGAGTGCCAAACCAGGCATCGGGGATGCGTCCGCGCTTCATCAGAAAGTCGAAGATGGTGACTACCAGCTCTGCGTGTGCGGCAGGCGCGATGCGGCGATAATCGGGGATCTGGCAGGCATCCCACAATTTCTCGACGGCGGCCTTGCCCTGCGCCATCTCGCGCACATCGATGTCACGGACGGCATGATCGAGCACGCGCAGGTCTTCGGCGATCGGCGCACGGGTCAGCGCCTCGTGGCGCGGCGTTTCAGCCAATGACACCTGCAGCGACGCGATCGATGAGAAATCCAGCTTCGAATTGCGCCACTGCAGCACCTTCACCGGCTCGAAGATGTGGTTCTGCAGCTGATTGACCAATTCAGACTCGAACGGCTCGCAGCGGCCCGTGGTGCCGAAGGTACCGTTGCGCGTGGCACGGCCGGCGCGGCCGGCGATCTGTGCGAATTCCGACGGTGTCAGGCGACGGAATTGATAGCCGTCATATTTGCGGTCACTCGCGAATGCCACGTGATCGACGTCGAGATTGAGGCCCATTCCGACCGCGTCGGTTGCCACCAGGTAGTCAACGTCACCATTCTGGAACATCGCGACCTGCGCGTTGCGGGTGCGCGGCGACAGTGAGCCCAGCACCACCGCAGCACCGCCATGCTGGCGCTTGATCAGTTCGGCAATCGCATAAACTTCATCGGCGGAAAACGCGACAATCGCCGTCCTGCGCGGCTGCCGCGTGATCTTGCGATCACCTGCAAATTCCAGATGCGACAGACGCGGCCGCGTCACGATGCTGGCGCCGGGGAGCAAACGTTCGATGATCGGTCGCATGGTGGCGGCGCCGAGCAGCAGCGTCTCGTCGCGGCCGCGGCGATGCAGGATGCGATCGGTAAAGACGTGGCCGCGCTCCAGATCTGCGGCGATCTGGATCTCATCGACGGCCAGAAACGACACGTCGAGATCCCGCGGCATCGCCTCGACGGTGGAGACCCAGTAGCGCGGCTTCGCCGGCTTGATCTTCTCCTCGCCGGTGATCAGCGCCACGGCTTCGGGGCCGACGCGGTCGACGATCTTGTTATAGACCTCACGCGCGAGGAGGCGCAGCGGGAGGCCGATGATCCCCGACGAATGCGCGAGCATGCGCTCGATGGCGAGATGGGTCTTGCCGGTATTGGTGGGGCCGAGCACCGCGGTAACGCCGGCGCCGGGAGCCCTGCCGTTCGACAGCGTGGGCGAGGAAGAGAAAAAGGCCATGTTTTTCAGATATTTCCGCGTCGCCGCCGGTCAAGACGGACACAGGCTGCGACGCTTCAGAGCCGCGTGTTTGGATGGTCTGGAACGAGTCCGGAACGAAAGCGGCCCGAATCGGTGACTCGGCACCTCCATGGCCGCATCACCCCAACATCTCGCGCTGACATTCTCCGGGACTGACTAGATCAAGTTTGTGACAGCGCAACAAGGGCCGACAAATCCCTCAAGTTATGAACAGCGCACGGACTCCGATGGCGTTTCGAGTCAAGCCGGAATCCTGCACAAATCCTGCGGCATGTTTGCGACGATGCTGCGATGGCGCACTTTGTCTTGGTCTTGCGACTTTCCTGCGGCAGCGCCAGCGCCACCCGTCGATGCGCCAATTTCGGCTCAGTTCGTCCTGGCCACGGCCTTCGGCGGCGCGGCTGACGTGACGAATTCGGTGGCTTCCAGCATGGCGACGCCGAGCGGGGTCGGGATCGTCATGCGATACGGCACCAGCACGCGGGTTCCGGCGATCGGCACCAGGGTCACTTCGATATTGCGCTGGGCGGCAATATATTTGATGGCGGCGCGGTCGGGCACATAGCCGGCGATCGGCGTGAAATAGACGGCGCAGACGATCGCGGGACCACGATAGCCCTTCTCGGCCTTCACGCTTTCCATGCGCTTGTAGTCGAGCTTGAGATCGTAGCGCATGCGGCCGTCGAAGATCGACGTGCCGGTGCGGCAACTATCCGGCGTCATCAACTCTCCGGTGCCGGGCACGCGCAGCAGCGAGCCGGTCATCGGATCGATCACATTGCGCCGATGCGCATCGGTGATCGCGATCTTCTCGGGATCGAGCGGCGGCTCCGGCTCGATGGAGAACTCCTTCACATAGCCCGGCGTGATCAGCATCTTGATCGTCTCGGACTTCTTCGCGGAGGTGGTGGTGGCGCTATAGGTCGACGGCACCAGGGCGCCCGCGACCACGCGGCCGGTGGACTGGCCGGAGCCCGAGCCGCCGGAAAACGCCTTCAGCAGGCCGGCAGTGCCGCCACTGGCCGTCGCGGAATACTGGTCTTCATTGATGTCGATGGACCAGACACCCTTGCCGACCGCGATGCCGGCGAGGCTGGCTTCATATTTGGCTTCCAGCTTGCCGCCGGGCGCCACCGCCTGCGCGGGCGCCAGAACCGGAGCCTGGGCCTGGCTTTGCGCCTGTGCGGAGGCCTGACCGGTCAAAACCGGCAGCATCAGGCCCGCGGCAACGGCGAACCCCGCGCCCAAGCGCACCTCAAAAAGCCACGCAAATCTCGGTCTTGCAGGCGCGGCCGCCCGCGGAGCCGTCACCGGTCGGGTCACAAAGCGGGGCGTGTGAAGGCTCACTTCTTGATATCACCTGGTCGGCGATCCCGGGCTCAAGGCGCAGGGCCGCATCGCTTCATTGGGATGGAGGGACCTGTTTCCGGCCCGAATACGTCGTTTATATGATGGGAACCGCGTTGAATTCCATGTGGTTTCCGCGCGTAGGACGGGTTATACAGCGGCCCAAACAGGGGTCTTTGCCGGTTTTGCCGCGACTTTAGCTGGCCGGATATCTTGACGGCCGTGGCCAAGCCCCCTATACGTCCGCCACTCCTGAAATGGACGTGATTTTGAACCCCTGCCCGGCTTTGGGCTCTTCGCCTTTTAGCTGCGGGGATGACAGAGGATTTTCGCCATGTCTCGGCGCTGTGAACTGACACTGAAGGGCCCCCAGGTGGGCCACAAGGTGAGCCACTCGAACATCAAGACCAAGCGCCGGTTTCTGCCGAACCTGGTCAATGTGACCTTCCTGTCGGACGTGCTCGGCCGCGGCGTGCGCCTGCGCGTATCGGCCAATGCCGTGAAGTCGGTCGACCACCGCGGTGGCTTCGATGCCTATCTGATCAAGGCCCGCGAGAGCGAGCTGTCGCAGAAGGCCGTGCTGCTCAAGCGCGCCATCGAAAAGAAGAAGGCCGAGACCGCAGCAGTCGCGGCCTGAGCCCTTCGATCAGACTTTAAGTTTTCAAATACAAAACGGCCGGATCGCGAGATCCGGCCGTTTTGTTTTTCAGAATGCGATCACGCAGATCTATGAGACGCGCATGTAGCTGCGCCCGTCGTCAAAGGTTTCTGCTTCACCCAAACGAGTGAGCGATCTCAAAACGTCCTCAACGTCGCCCTTAACTTGATCTCGGTCCCGAAACTGAGATGCAATCTGAATTGCAGTCATCGGACGCTTGCTGCGAGACAGCAA
>NZ_JBGMOE010000136.1:0-1277 GCF_041424195.1 Tardiphaga sp.
CCTAGCAGTCCGCTGAAAAAGCTCAAAATCAGACTATTTTTCTATCCAATCGACGGGCTGGATGGTGGTGTAGTTTGCTGATCGGCGTCGCGCGCAGTCGCCTTTACGGCGACGGAGTTATGCGGCGAGCAGTTTCGGAATGCGGATCAAGTTGTAGGCGATCAGGTTGAGCATGAAGTCGGCGGCGACGGCGCCGAGACCGCGATGTTTGGTCTTGCGCATTGTACCGTGTTGCTTGCCCCATCCGAAGATGCACTCGATCATCGCGCGGCGTGTCTGCGACATGCCATAGCCCTCGTGGCGGGTGGTTCGCTCATCGATGGCGCTGCGGCGGTTGCGGCCGCTCTTGCCGATGGCATTGTTCTGCGTCACATGCGGCGTGACCTCGATGGCGCGCAGATTGGCGACATGATCGGCGGTGTCATAGGCCTTGTCCGCGCCAACGGTGATGCGACGGCCGGCCTGTTTGGCCTTGGCCTTGAGCATTTTCTCCGCAGCGTGGCGCTCGGCGGTGCCGCTGGCATGCGTCACCATGCCGGCGACCGCCAGGCCATTGCGGTTCTCCATGGTGGCATGGCCCATATAACAGAGCCTGGCCTCGCGGCCGGCGGCCTTGCGATAGAGCCGGCTGTCGGGATCGCTGGTGGAGGCATGGGTGTCGTTCTTGCGGGTCTGGCCATGGAAGTTGCTGCCGTCGTCGCCGTCACTGCCGTCCTTGGGGCGGAAGCTCTTGTGGGAAGCCCAGGCTTCGATCAGCGTTCCGTCCACCGAGAAATGCTCGTCCGACAACAGCGCCTTCACCTCGGCGTGGTTCAGCAGCCTGGTCATGAACTTCGTGAACACGTCGCCGTTCTGCAATCGCTCACGGTTCTTCGTGAAGGTGGTCGGGTTCCAGACCCGGTCGTCCGGCGACAGCCCCACGAACCAGCGATACAACAGGTTGTAGTCAAGTTGCTCCATCAATTGGCGTTCCGAGCGGATGCCATAGAACACCTGCAGCAGCAACGCGCTGAGCAATTGCTCCGGCGGGATCGAGGGACGCCCTTCCTTCGCGTAGAGGCTGGAAAAGCTGCGGCTCATCTCGCCCAGCACATCACGGACTAGCGCCCGGATTTTCCTTAGCGGATGGTCCTGCGGCACCCGCGCATCCGGCGAGATATATGAAAACAGCCCGCCTTGATCCTCGAATGTCCCGCGCATGCCGACCTCCACCGATTCACCATCAAATTGAATCAGTAAATCAGCGCCGCCGCGAGGGGTTTTTCAGCAGACTGCTA
>NZ_JBGMOE010000137.1:0-7218 GCF_041424195.1 Tardiphaga sp.
AATCCGGTGCTACCGGCCGATCCGTGGCCCCTTTTATTCCCGGTGTTCTCACGCGTCGATGCTGTCCTGCACGCAGCTCATTTGTGCTGTGGCGGTTTCCGAGCGCCGGTTCGTGCAAGCGGTCACCGGCGTAAGTGCGTTGGTTCTCGCTTTCATGGCGGTGGCGACCTGGCAGGGCGTGCCATCTTTGCTGGCGCTTATTGGCGGACTCGCAGGTTCGGTTGCCCGATTGCAACCAACTACAAAACGAATGAAGCTGGTCTTCCTCGCGGGGGCGCCATTCTGGGTTGCGCACAATCTTCTGGTTGGCGCGACCTTTGCCTCATGCGTCGATGTGGCTTCGATCGGCGGCAATCTGTCCAGCCTATGGCGAACGCGGAGCAACAACAATGTGCTGCGTGCCTTTGCCACCGCTCTACAGCCTTTTGGGAGGATGTCTGCGCGGATTGTTCGATCGTGAAGCGCGCGGGGAAGCCTTCGCGCGGCGACACTCGCGCTGTGTCCTGCGGAAGCATCAGGCGCGACCGCTGATTTGTCGCTGACCTCGGCGTGGGCATTTCAGGTGGGGGATTCCCCGGCTTCGGCCATCACAATGTGTTGCCGCCTGTCTTGGTTAGTCACCGACGGCGCGGCGTCCATCCAGAAAAATAACGCGACGGGTGAGGGGCAGCCTTCGGGCATGCGTACAAGATAATAAGCAGGCTGCTCGTCGCGGGAGGGAGAATCTAGGTGTGCCGTTTGCGAGAGGCCTTGATGGGCGCGCTGCGCGATCAGGTCAGGAACAACCGGAAACCGGAGCAGATCGCTTAGAGCCAGTCGTCGGGTCAGGGTTAGCCCACCGATCACGTTTCAAAGATGATTGACCACCCGCAAACAAAACGATATCGGCCCATCGATATGCTACTGATTCTCAGTAGCAAAAAAAGAGTGGGGATCTTATGAGTTTGCAAAATTTGATTGCGGCCAGCGCCAAAGGCTCGCTGCTGGCTGCAACGTCGCTTTTCGCCATCGTGGCAGGCCCGGCATGGGCGCAGAACCAGCGCCAGGGTGAAGTTGTGCTGGGCGGTGTGACTGTAACCGATACCGCCATCGACGAGACCGAGGCGGAGACGAGCTACAAGGTCAGTCGCAGCCTGAGTGCGACGCGCACGGACACGCCGCTCATCGATGTACCGCAGACAGTCAACGTCGTGACGGTCAAGCAGATCGAGGACCAGGCTGCAAACAGCGTTGGCGATGCCATCCGTTACGTTCCCGGTGTCTTCTCGACCCAGGGCGAGGGCAATCGGGAAACGCTGGTGTTTCGCGGCAACTCCACGACGGGTGATTTTTTCGTGGACGGTGTTCGCGACGATATCCAGACCTATCGCGACCTCTACAATATCGAGCGCCTTGAGATCTTCAAGGGCCCCAATGCCATGATCTTCGGCCGCGGCGGCGTGGGCGGCATCGTCAATCGCGTCACGAAGGTCGCCGACGGCCGACGGCATCTCAATGCCAGGCTCGAGGCGGGAAGCTACAATTTCTACCGTGGCCAGTTCGATCTGGGCGCGCCCGTCAGCGAGGCGTTGTCGCTGCGACTGACCGGTGTCTATCAGGACAGCAAAAGCTATCGGCACGGGGTCGACAATCAGCGGTGGGGTGTCAATCCGACCGCCACGATTTTGCTAGGCCCCGACACGACCGTCACCCTCGGCTACGAACATTTCGAGGACGATCGCGTTGCCGACCGAGGTGTGTCGTCCTATCTCGGTAAACCGCTTCAGACGTCGCGTGGAGCTTTCTTTGGTGATCCCGGCAACAGCCCAACCGGCACCAACACCGACGCCGGAACTCTGTTCGTCGAGCACCGGTTCAGCGACGCGGTCACGATCCGCAATCGGACGCGTTATGCCGACTATCGCAAGTCCTACCAGAACGTGTTCCCGGGGGCTGTCAATACGGCTCCGCAGACCAATCCAGCGGGCCTGCCCGCCGGAGTCTACGCGCCCGGTACGATCTTCCAGGTTTCGGCCTATCTCAACGACACCATACGCCGCAATTTTTTCAACCAGACCGACCTCAACGCGTCCTTCGATACTGGAGGCATTCATCACACGCTGCTCGTGGGTGGAGAGTATGGCTATCAGACGACCGAGAATGTTCGCGTCGAGGGGTTCTTCCCCACCGCTACGGCACCGACCGGCGTACCCAACATCTTCGCCACGATTGCCCAGCCGACGATCTCCCGTCCGGATATCCTGTGGCGCCAGACTTCGACCAGCACTGACAACCGGGGCACGGCTGAGGTGTTCGCCGGCTATGTCCAGGATCAGGTCGAACTGTCCGACATGTTCCAGCTGGTGCTGGGGGTTCGCTACGAGCGGTTCACCACGAATGTGCGGGACCGCCGGACCGTCGGCTTTCCTGCTGGTCAGCTGCGTGACTTCAAGCGTACCGACACCCTTTGGTCGCCGCGGGCCGGCCTCATCTTCAAGCCTGTCGAGAACGCGTCGATCTATGCCAGCTACTCACGCAGCTATCTGCCGCGTGGTGGCGACCAGCTGACTAGCCTCTCCTTAGCCAATCAAAGCCTCGCTCCGGAAAAGTACCAGAATTACGAAATCGGCGCGAAATGGGATATCGTCCCGACCTTCAACGTGTCGGCGGCTATCTTCCAGCTCGATCGCAACAACGTGCTGGCGCTGAGCAATCCCAACGATTCGGCATCGCCCACGATCCCGATCGGCCGCCAAAGGACCAAGGGCGTCGAACTCGGCGCGGCCGGCAATATCACCGACCAGCTCAGCGTCGTTGGGGCCTACACCTATACCGACGCGCAGTTCCTGGACAAGCAGTCGGGCACCGTCGCGGCAGGCAATCGTCCTGCCGGCGTGCCCAAGCACAGCGCCTCGCTTTGGACCCGCTTCGATCCGATCGACAAGCTCGGCGTGGCTGCCGGCGTGATCTATCAGGGCAAGCGGTTCGCTGCGACTGACAACAGCGTCGTCCTGCCCAGCTTCACCCGGGTCGATGCCGCTGTCTATTACACGATCAGCGATCGCCTGAGCCTCCAGGCCAATCTCGAGAACCTCTTCAACAAGCGCTATTTCCAATTCGCGTTCAGCAACACGAATTTGACGCCCGCTTCGCCGAGAGCGTTCAAAGCCAGTTTGAATGCCAGGTTCTGACATCTAATGTTCCGGCTGATTGCCCTGACCAAGCTCTCCGGCGGGGAGCGGTGGGTAGTCGCGATGTTCCGGGACGCTTCCGCCGGCGAATTGAGCCGGGGAGCAAGGCGGGATTTCAGACTGCTTCGGGAAGAAGCGGTGGCGGCGGGAATGTCTTTTCCCGCCGCCACCGGCCCTTATCTGGGTCGTGACGAGATGAGGATTCTGGCGCTCCTCACTCTCTTCCAGCGTCGGCGCGGCGAGAAGGAGGTTCGGGTCTGCGAACCGTTGCGTGCCCCGCTCGTCCAGTGCGCCTACCATCTCAATCATGCGGGCGTGCATCTGGACTACAGGAATATTGCACGTGACCAATGGCAGACCGATGTTGCCACGGGGCCAGCACGCGACGTGAAGGATCTCGGGCCACGTCTCCAGGCAGTGCCGCTGCGGGGTGCCCTGCAGAGGCATGCCTTGCGCTTCATAGGCGAAAGGGGAAGGGCCTCGACTCAGGAGCTCAACGCGATCGGTGTTTCTCGCCAGACGATCAGCATTATGATCAAACGAGGATTTCTCAGGCGCATACGGTTCGGGCTATATGCGATCGCTCCCGGTCCGGCATCCTTGCCAGACGCATGACGTTTGATCGAAATCCAGTGCTCGAACCTGCCGCTGGCGATGTGTGGACAGGATCGGGAAGCGATAAGTTCGTGGGCTACCGTTCGTCCGGCCGCTCGCGATGGGTCTCAATCCTGATCGTCGCGGCGATTCACATGCTTGGGCTCTATGCACTTGTAGCGTCGGGCGGAACCACGGTTCACCGCGTCGAGCGGCATCTCGTCGTCACGCTGCTTCTTATGCCGTCTGCGCCCGCTTCTTCCCGGACAAAACAGGCGCGCAGGCAGCCGACGGAGAAAATAGTGGGGGTGATATCGCCCAGCATTTCGATGTCCGCCCCCCAGCCGATATTCGAGGCGTCGGAAAAGGCGGCACTCGTCGAGGCAGAAGTAGGGCCGCCGCGGGGGCCTGTTGCTGTCGCTTCCGCTCCCGTCCCAGTCGGCAGTCTTGCCGCGCAACTGGTCTCCGCTACGCCGCCACGCTATCCGGTCGTCTCTAGGCGCAAACATGAGGCTGGGATCGTCTCGCTGCTTGTGACCGTTGGAGAAGACGGTCGGGCAGAAACGGTTTCGATATATGAGAGCAGCGGCTTTGAGCGACTGGATCGGGCGGCCTTGAGCGCCGTGCAAAGTTGGCGCTGGCTGCCAACGATGGTAGATGGGCGACCCGTCATAATCCGCGGGATCGTGCGCATACCATTCGAGCTACGCGGCCAGTGAGTGGGCCGCGTCCAGCTCTTCACTGTACCTTGCTCACGTCCCCCCAAGCGACAGCAGTCAAGGCCGCCAAATATCTCCCGCAACCTGGGTTACAATCCCTGCAGATCCAGGATGGCCGCCGAAGCGATTTATGCGCTGCTGAAGCTGCACCAAAGCGAGCAATGCCGCCAGCAGCGCATGAATGGCCTGTGGGCGGAGGTCAAGGATACGGTAAATCTGGTGCAGATGCTCGAAACGGGTCTCCTCACCCTCACTGTCGCATGACTTGGTCTCACTGTTGCTGCACATGAAATGATTGCCTTTGCGGTGTGAGCATCCCGCTGCCGTCTTCCCTTCCACCATACGCGCGGCTTGAAGGTGAAGCCGCGGTGATCGAACGCGATTATATTGCAGAGTTCGCGATGGTGACTGGCGATGGTCCGCCTTGTCGCTAGCACGGACGGGCGCTCCTCGACGGCAACTTTGCGCGGCGCAAGTTGACGGAGCACGAGACGGAATAATGCATTTGGGACGCGGAATCAGGTGGCTTCGGCTTTCAGATAAGGGCCCGCGGAAACATCACTGGTTTGTCCGACTTACCGGACACCGTTGACAATCGAGCGACTGAATTCGGCTTAAAGTTGGTCTCGCCCGCCACAGTGTGCCGCTGATCGCACTGCCTTGAACGCCCTTCCGCTTTTCTGCTATCGCCTCTCAATAACGGGCGTATGGGGGCTCATGACGGTGCGATTCAGGGTGTGTGCAATTGCCGCTATAATGGTACCAGGCGGAGCATTCGCTCAGGCACCTTCATCCGGAGATGGTCCGCCTAACGACGGCCATCAGGGTGAGATTGTCGTAACGGGAAGCCGCTACAGCGGAGATGTAGCGTCAGGTGGCGCCAGGATCGATGTGCCAGTCAAGGATTTACCGCTTTCGATCAGTGTCGTGACCGATCAACTCATTCGGGACCGCCAAATCCGTAATATCCGGGATTTGTCGGACAATGTCGCGGGGGTTCGTAGCAGGTCACAAGGCTCAGGCGAATTCGGAGTGGGTTTTACCATTCGCGGTCTTCAAGGCATCAATGGCTCGGTCGTCGCCGTCAATGGCTTCCGGGTGGACGGCACCGCGCAGTTCGATCCGCAGGCGGTCGAGCGCGTCGAGTTTCTCAAGGGGCCGGCGTCGGTGCTGTACGGTGCGTCGGGGGCGCTCTCGGGTTTGGTCAACATCGTCACCAAGACCCCCCGGCAAGACGATTTCTTGATCGCCGATCTCACCTTGGGGACCCCGACCTACGCCCGCGCGACGGCGGATGCGAACGTTCGGATCGGCGACACGCTGGAAAGCCGCACGAACCTGGCGCTGACGCGTGACACGGTGATCAATGCGTTTCGCGCCAGCAAAGCGCAGTTCGCGCTGCAATCGGTTCGCTGGCACCCCGGCGATTTCAACATCATCGCCGAAGGCAGCTACTTTCATGTGACTGGCCCGTCGCGCGAATCGACGACCTACCCGATGCTGACCGATTTCTTCGGGCTGCCGCGGGACTTCAAGATCGGGGAGCGCTGGGACCGATACGAGAACACCGGCTACATGGCGCGGCTCGACGCGACCTGGAATATCACGCCGAACCTCTCGCTGCGGCAGGGCGTCAACTATCAGCATAACCGTGAGCTGGATTCGGACGTGTCGCCCTACACGGCCGACACGTTCGAGGCGCTCATCGCGCCGCGCCTGCTCGGCCGCAGCAAGCGCACGAACGACAGCAAGAACAAGTATCTCATCAGCCAGACCGAGCTGCGATGGAAGGTGACGCTGGGCGCGACCGCCCACACCGTCCTCGCCGGGTTCGAATATGGCGATCAGAGCGGGGGGGGCCTGTGCTGCGGCTACGGCGCCATCGCGCCGCTCAACCTCGACCGCCCGGTCTACGGCGCGCCGGAACCGGCGGTCCCGCTCACCGACTATTTCAACAACACGATCCGCACCAAAGCTTTTTACGTCCAGGACTTCATTTCGTGGCGGCGATTCAAACTGCTTCTCGGTTTGAGGCGCGATGACACGCTATCGACCAGCGGCTTTTGCTCGCTGCTGGACGCTGGCTGTCCGAGCGATCCTGTCGTCGCCAATCTGGGCAGCGCGCGCAAGGTCGCGCTGTCGCCCCGTGCCGGGCTCGCCTGGGAGCCGAGCGCGCGGACCACGGTGTTCGCGTCATGGTCGCGCTCGTTCTTTCCCAACACGTCGCTAGACCGTGACAACCAGCTGCTGCCGCCGGAATATGGCACCCAGTACGAACTCGGATTGCGGCAGGAACTGGCCCAGCCGGGACGGCTCACCTTGTCGCTTTCGGCGTTTCAGCTCGAGCGCACCAACATCGCGAGCTGCGATCCGACCATCCCTGACTGCAACCGCTCGATCGCCATCGGCGCGCAGCGCGTCCGCGGCGCTGAAGCCGAACTGACCGGCAAGCCAGCGGAATGGATTGACCTGGTCGCCACCGCTTCATTTCTCGACGGCAAGGTCACCGAAAGCGATGTGGCCCGCACCGGCATATCGGTGGGCAGCAAGCTGCCGGAAGCACCCAGATGGAGCGCAAGCCTGTTCGCAACGGTCGCGCTCGCTCCGCTCGGTGCCTCAAATGTGAGTCTGTCGGGCGGCGTATACTATGTCGGCAAGCGAGGCGGCGCGGACTTTTTCAATGGGCTTTGTTGCATAACTCCTGATAGGCTTGCTGCGGGATTTATTTGAGATTA
>NZ_JBGMOE010000138.1:0-7214 GCF_041424195.1 Tardiphaga sp.
TTCGAGAACATGGGCGCGCAGATGCTGCGCGAAGTCGCCTCCAAGACCAACGACACCGCAGGCGACGGCACCACCACCGCCACCGTGCTGGCCCAGGCCATCGTCCGTGAAGGCGCCAAGTCGGTCGCTGCCGGCATGAACCCGATGGACCTCAAGCGCGGCATCGATATCGCGGTCGCCGCCGTCATCAAGGACATCACCAAGCGCGCCAAGCCGGTTGCGTCTTCGGCTGAAGTCGCCCAGGTCGGCACCATCTCCGCCAACGGCGACGCCGCCATCGGTAAGATGATCGCCCAGGCAATGCAGAAGGTCGGCAACGAAGGCGTCATCACGGTTGAAGAAAACAAGTCGCTCGAGACCGAAGTCGACATCGTCGAGGGCATGAAGTTCGACCGCGGCTACCTGTCGCCCTACTTCGTCACCAATGCCGAGAAGATGACCGCCGAGCTCGAGGACGTCTATGTCCTGCTCGTCGAGAAGAAGATCTCCAGCCTGCAGGCCATGCTGCCGGTGCTCGAAGCCGTGGTGCAGTCGGGCAAGCCGCTCCTGATCATTGCTGAAGACGTCGAAGGCGAAGCCCTCGCCACCCTCGTCGTCAACCGCCTGCGCGGCGGCCTCAAGGTTGCTGCCGTCAAGGCACCGGGCTTCGGCGATCGCCGCAAGGCGATGCTGGAAGACCTTGCAATCCTGACCGGCGGTCAGCTCGTCTCGGAAGATCTCGGCATGAAGCTGGAAAGCGTCACGCTCGCCATGCTCGGCCGCGCCAAGAAGGTCGTGATCGACAAGGAAAACACCACCGTCGTCAACGGCGCTGGCAAGAAGCCTGCGATCGAAGCCCGGGTCGGTCAGATCAAGGCGCAGATCGAGGAAACCACCTCGGACTACGACCGCGAGAAGCTGCAGGAACGTCTGGCCAAGCTGGCCGGCGGCGTCGCGGTGATCCGCGTCGGCGGCGCGACCGAAGTCGAAGTGAAGGAAAAGAAGGATCGCGTGGATGACGCGCTGAACGCGACCCGTGCGGCCGTTCAGGAAGGCATCGTCCCCGGCGGCGGCACTGCTCTCCTCCGCGCCAAGAAGGCCGTCGGTCGTCTCACCAACGAGAATGCCGACGTTCAGGCCGGTATCAACATCGTGCTGAAGGCGCTGGAAGCTCCGATCCGCCAGATCGCCGAGAATGCCGGCGTGGAAGGCTCGATCGTGGTCGGCAAGATCCTGGACGAGAAGTCCGAGACCTTCGGCTTCGACGCGCAGACCGAAACCTATGTCGACATGGTCGCCAAGGGCATCATCGATCCCGCCAAGGTGGTGCGCACTGCACTGCAGGACGCAGCCTCGGTTGCCGGCCTGCTGGTGACCACCGAAGCCATGGTCGCCGAACTGCCGAAGGAAGCTGCACCGGCGATGCCGGGCGGCGGCGGTATGGGTGGCATGGGCGGAATGGGAGGCATGGGCTTCTAAGCCCTGCGCGCTCGCTCAACCGCTTTGTGATCGAAGGCCGCCTCCGGGCGGCCTTCTTTTTTGTCCTGATACAATGCGCCTGCGACTTATGGCCTTTCGCCTTGGTCGCGGTTCTGATTCAATCCCGTGATTGATCTTACATGGGTGGATTCAGCCAAATCCGCCCGGAGACACGTCGTTCACGTCCAGGGACTTTTGAAATGCGCGCGCTTCACCTTTGCCTGCTCGGCCTCACGGTCACCGCCTCGGTTGCGACCGTCCACCATGCCTTCGCCCAGGTGAAAACCGCGCCGAAGAGCCAGCCGGCAGGCCCGGAGACGCGCTATTTCACCTCGATCGACGGCGTCATGAACGGCAATGCCGACGTCATCCTGCGCGAGACGCGGCAGGGCAAGACCGTCACGGCCGCGACGCTTGATGTCTGCTATCCCGCCGAGAAGGGCAGCGAGCGCAAGGATCGCTTCGTCGCCAATCTGACCGTGAATGGTTCGACCCTCACCGGCGCGACGCAGACCCAGGTCGACAAGCTGCCGGTGACCATCAAGCTGAACCGCCGGCCGACCGGCGACACATTCGAATTCAAGGGCCAGATCTCGGTCGGCCAGACCAACAACAACGTGACGTCCTCGGACAATTCCGACCAGAGCGAAAAGGAATTCCAGGATAACCAGTCCACCGACGACAATATCGCACCGGCGCCGAAGGATTTCACCGAAGTCTCCCCCGAGGCCATCGCGGTCAAGATCAAGCTCGAAGCCGCGCTGGATTTCGTCCGCACGCTGCGCGGACAGGCCGTGGAAGTCGCACTGAACAGTCTGACAGTCTCCTGCGACGCGCTACGTGCCGGCGAGCAGGTCATCAGCCTGGCCATCGATCCGGAGCGCGCGGCCGCCTTCATCGCCAAGACCAAGACCTATCCCGGCGTGGTCAATGTCGGCTGGACCACCGGTGCCGTGGACATGGATCGCACCGTGCGCTTTGCGGCCGCCGACTGGCGCGATGGCGACAAGCTCAATCGCGACAAGCTGGCGACGACGCTGGCAAATGTTCTCGCCAAAACCATGTCGGGCAAGCCTGCGGGAAGTTCATGGGATGACGAGACTGGAAAACTCAAGCTGACCTTCAAGCGGCCGAGCCAGGTTCTCCCTGCGCTCGAATTGACCGAGACGGTCGAGATCAGTGCGATCATCGCTCCCGACAAGCCCGGCACGATAGACAAGCTTATCCTGTGGATCAGCACGCCGTCGGTCACCACTGCGGATGAGAACTCAGGCGCGAAGCTTGCTCTCGCGGATTCGCCGACGGTCGATGAGGAAAGCGATCCGCGCGACGACAACGGCGCCGTTGCGGCCGTCGCCGCCGAGTTCAAGGCGCAGCGTTGGGACGCGGATAATTCGAACTGGAAGTAGCCTGCTTCAACAAAGAAGCTCCCGCGCCTCCAGAACTCAGTTCGTATTCAGCCGAAACCGCAGCGACTTCGGCCCGACGAACGTCACTGCATCACCGCGTCGCTGCCAGTTGGTCGCGGCGCCGAGATCGGCCAGCAATTGATCGTCGAGCTGCGCCTGCGCATCGGTGCAGCTCCGATTCTCCATCGCACCCGCGACGAACACGATCGTATTGCCGGCGACCGAGAACTGTCCCTTGCCGCCCTTGCACCACAACTCTACCCGCGTCTCGCCGGCCTCGCCGATTTCCAGATTGGGTATCCGCTTCGAACCAGGCTGACGCTGCGCGTCGAGAGTCATCTCCATGCCGAAGGGAAACTCGTCGGCGGCATGCGCGGGGATGACAATCAGAAGTGCAGCGCCGGCAAAAGCACCCCGCAGCAATGTGGTCATGGCAGTCATATGAATTCTCGGCGTGATGGGATCGGCGACAATGGCCGCGGTTCTACGCGGGGGCACGACGATTGACCAGAACCGTCGGGAAACAATATGGCGCGAACGCGAAAATTCCCGCGGCCTTGCAGCCGCGGGAATCGATTTTCACGAATGGCGCGTGACTTACTTCAGAACCATCAGTGTGAACGGATAGACATAGGCCTGCAGCATCACGAAGCTGCCGACCATGCAGGCCAGCACGATCGAGTGCCAGAACACGAAGCGCAGAATGGTGCCCTCATGCCCGAACCAGTTGGTCGCGGTCGACGCCACAACGATCGATTGCGCATCGATCATCTTGCCCATCACGCCACCTGACGAATTCGCGGCACTCATCAGAATCGGTGACAGTCCGAGCTGTTCGGACGTGATCTTCTGCAGATTGCCGAACAGCACGTTCGATGCGGTGTCCGACCCGGTCAGCGCGACACCGAGCCAGCCGAGCAGCGTGCCGAAGAACGGGTACAGCACGCCGGTCGCAGCAAAGGCCAGACCGAGCGTCGCATCGACGCCCGACAGGCGCGTCAGCGTGCCGATGGCCAGCATCGCCGAGATGGTGATCAGCGAGTAGGCGCAGATCTTGATGGTGCGGCCATATTCCACGATCATCTTTGCGGGCGAGAAGCCCATGATGAAGCCGGAGATGATCGCCGCCAGCAACATGCCGGTGCCGGTATAGGAGACGTAGGTGAACGCGAACACCGCGCCTTCCGGCGTTGGCTTGGCGGCCACCGGTGGCACCTTGTTGATCATGTTGTGCAGTTCGGGCACCGGATAGTTCCAGGCGAAGATCGGGTTGACGATGCCCTTGAACCAGTTGGTGCCCCAGATCAGCAGGATGACGCAGAGGATGATCCACGGCGTCAGCGCCTTCCACACTTCGGCGGAGGTCAGCCTCTCGGTGCTCATCGGCTTCACCGGCGGCACGGTGGATGCGGAATCGTCGCGCTGACGCAGCGCGGCCGAGGTCCAGACCCTCTTCGGCTGCCAGACCTTCAGGAACAGGATCAGCGCGCCCATCGAGATCAGCGACGCACCGATGTCGACAATCCACGGATTGATGTAGTTCGAGATCACGAACTGCGGGATCGCGAAGGACAGAGCCGTGACGAGGATCGCCGGCCAGACTTCCTTCATGCCCTTCCAGCCGGCAAAGGCCCACACCACCCAGAACGGAACGATCATGGAGAAGATCGGCAGTTGTCGACCGACCATCGCGCCGAGCACGAAGGGATCGAAGCCGGTCACGGTGGCGAGGCCCTGGATCGGCGTGCCGAGCGCACCATAGGCGACCGGCGCAGTATTCGCGATCAGCGACAGGCCGGAGGCAGCCAGCGGCGAGAAACCGAGGCCGATCAGCACGGCGCCGGTGACCGCCACCGGCGTACCGAAGCCCGATGCTCCCTCGAAGAATGCGCCGAACGAAAACGCTATCAGCAGGATCTGCAGACGTCGGTCATTGGTGACGCCGCCGATGGCGCGCTGCAGCACTTCGAAACGGCCGCTGTCCACCGTGAGCCGATACATGAAGATGACGTTGAGAACGATCCAGCCAATCGGGAAGAAGCCGGTGACGATGCCGAGCGCCGACGCGCGAAGCGACATGTTGGCAGGCATCGTAAATGCGTAAATCGCCACGAGATTGGCCAGCACCAGGGCGATGATAGCGGCGATATGTGCCTTGACCTTGTTGGTGGCGATCAGGACCAGCAAGACGACAACCGGTATCGCGGCGACAAGCGTCGAGATCGCGCTGCTGTTGAATGGATTATAGACCTGATTCCACATGGCCGTTCTCCCCTGATGTTATTGCAGCGGCTCGATCGTTATCGATCGGCAAATTGCTGATTGTTCACTTGCGAGGGCATCCACGATCGGTCAAAGCCGATAGTGCCATGGCTGCGCGATGTGAGGCCCCCATGCCTCGATTTTGGTCATGCTAGGGTGAATCACAGTTTCGCGACAAGGCATCGCAGGCCATCAAACCAGCAACTTTAGTCTAAACGCTTCAATTCCATCCTGATTTGAGGGGCTTAGCGCCCTACTCCCGGAGACGACCCGTGAATAAAATCCGCTCCACGCTCGCGACCGTCTGGCGGATCGCGGTTCCCTATTTTCGTTCCGAGGACAAATGGGCGGGGATCGGATTACTTGCAGCGGTCATTACGATCGAGCTGGCGGTGGTCGGCCTCAGCGTGTTGTTCAATCGCTGGAACAACACGTTCTACAATGCTCTTCAGGAGAGAAACCTCGACGTCTTCACCTATCAGCTGGCTTACTTCAGCGTCCTCGCGGCCATCAACATCGCACTCAAAGTGTATCAGCTCTATCTCAACCAGTGGCTCCAGATCCGCTGGCGCCGCTGGATGACCGAGCGCTATCTCGGCAGCTGGCTGGCCGACGCCAACCACTACCGCATGCAGCTGCAGGGCGACGCTGCCGACAATCCGGACCAGCGCATCGCGGAAGACGTCCGATTGTTCGTCGAAAGGACGCTGGACATCGGGATCGGACTGCTGAGTTCAGTCGTCACACTGTTCTCCTTCGTAATCATCCTGTGGGGCCTGTCCGATGCAGCGCCGCTACATGTGTTCGGCCGCGATATCGCGATCCCCGGCTATCTCGTCTGGGGCGCATTGGTGTACGCCGTGATCGGCACCGCACTGACGCACTATATCGGTGCGCCATTAATGGCGTTGAATTTCCAGCAGCAGCGCTATGAAGCGGACTTCCGTTTCAACCTGGTGCGCGCTCGCGAAAACGCCGAGCAGATCGCGCTGCTGCGTGGCGAGCCTGTCGAGCGCCAACGACTCTCGACCCGCTTCCAGCTGGTCGTCGGCAACTGGCTCGACATCATGCGCCGCACCAAGAAGCTGACGTCCTTCACGGTCAGTTATCAGCAGATCGCGATCATCCTGCCCTATGTTCTGGTCGCACCGGCCTATTTCGCGGAGAAGGTCCAGCTCGGCGCGGTGATGCAGACAGCGGATGCATTCGGCACTGTGCAGGGCGCACTCTCGTTCTTCGTCACAGCGTATCGCACGCTGGCAGAGTGGCAGTCCGGCGTGATGCGTCTCGATGGCTTCGAACACGCCATCGCCAATGCGCAGGCGCAGACGACAAAGGCCGATATCGTTCACGTCGCAGAGACCGGCACCAGTGACATCGCGCTGGCCGGCCTCACGCTCGCGCTCCCCAACGGGGCTGCCATGGTTGAAACACCGGGCTTCAATTTCAGCCGCGGCGAACGCACGCTGCTTACCGGCCCATCGGGCTCCGGAAAATCCACGCTATTCCGCGCCATCGCCGGCATATGGCCGTTCGGCAAAGGCAAGATTTCGATCCCTGCGGATGCGGCAATCATGATGCTGCCGCAGCGGCCATACTTTCCGGTCGGCCCGCTGCAGGATGCGGTGGCTTATCCCGCTGAGACCGACGCATTCAGCCCACAGGAGATCGCCGATGCCGTCACGGCCGTAGGTCTGCCTGCGCTGGCGACCCGGCTTGATGAAGACGGCCACTGGAATCGGATGCTATCGCTCGGTGAGCAGCAGCGTCTCGGTGTCGCCCGCGCACTGCTGCAAAAGCCGCGATATCTCTTCCTTGACGAGGCTACGGCGTCACTCGACGAACCATCGGAAGCGGCTTTGTACCGGCTGCTGGAAGACGAGCTGCCTGGCACGACCATCGTTTCGATCGGCCACCGCAACACGCTCGATGCCTTGCATCAGCGCAGGGTATCGCTCACGCGATCCGGCGATCACTTCGCGCTGAGGGATGCAAAGGCCACGACAGACGCCTGAGAAATCACGCGCCCCGCTAGAGCGGTTCACGAATTTATTGAATCTGGAGGGATTCCGGTTCATCGGCGAA
>NZ_JBGMOE010000139.1:0-7181 GCF_041424195.1 Tardiphaga sp.
TCGTCGTCCGCATGAACTTGTAGCTCGCCTTGTTGGTCGAGGCCTGGGCGTCGGGAAAATCGATGCACAGGTTCGTCGCGACCGGGCACGGCATGCGGAGCTTGTCGGTGAACATGTCGCCGATCAGACGCGCCACATCCCACGGCGCCCAGCGCGTCGGCAGATTGCGCACAGAAAACGACCGGACATCGAACACATCGGGATAGATTTCGCCGATCTCAGGCGCGCCGTTGACCATCTTGCCTGTCGGACGGAAGCGCTCGGTCCGCAGCAACATCCGATCCGGCTCGACCTGCAGTTCGATGTCGCGGCGGATGGCCTGGTCGGCGATCGGATCGAGCGGATTATAGCTGACGGCGTCATCGCCGGCTGCGGTGGTCGGCGAGGTGATGTCATCGATCCATCCGATCAGCGCCACCGGGTCCATTGCGCGCGCCGCGACATTGATGGAGGCAAGAGACGCGATGATTCCTTCCATCACGGAGACGATCTGCTCGACAGACACGCTGGACGATTCCGGGGTCGAATAGGAGATCGCGACGCGATGATTGCGGAGGCAGAACGGCGCGTCTGCAGACAAGGAGTCCCACACGCCGTCGGTGAGGAAATCGACGCGGTGCTTGGCCATCCGTTCGTAGACGCCGCGCGCTGAATAGCGTGGCAGATACCATTTTGAGAGATGTTCGCCGATACGCGGCGACATCCACTGATGGAACTGGAGGCAGCCCGGCGCGGGAACGCCTTCGGACAGGAACTGCGCCAGGATCTCGCCGGTGCGCTCGTCGGCGCCGACAAGAGGTGCTGCCTCGATCACGAACCCGCGCGACGCGCTGTTGTAGAAGATGCCTGTCTTCGGATCATAGCTGCGGTACGGCAGCCAGTGTGCCAGCATCGGGACCGCGAGATCAGGCTGCTGGGCGTCCGGGCGCTTGCTGTCGCCAAACACGCCCGAGAGCAGATCATCGAAAAAGCGCCGCACCATCTTAATTCTCCTGCGGCACGGACGCGGGGAAACCCGCAGCGCGGACGACCGGCTTTGCATCTGGTTTGGCCGGCGGGAGCGTCGCGGCCGCGGCCGCGCTGCGCGCTTCGTCCTGTGCCTCCCCGGCCCGTGTCTGGTATTGCGGGCTCGCCTTCACCCGCGCGACCACCTCGGCACCAACGCTTGTCTTGGGCTGGCCCGTTACCGCGACCGGATTGGAGCTCGCTGGTTTCACAGCGGTAGCCGTCGCACTTGCGCTCACCGAGGAAGCCTCAGCCTTCTCGATCTGTCCTGGAAGCCTGGCCGGCTGCGCCTCACCCGCTTTTATGGAAGGCGCCGGCGCCGAGGCGTTGCGGCCCGCCTTGGGGGCTAGGCGAGCCGCAACATCGGACTTGATCGCCGCGACCGGGTCGACACTGCGCGCCCGCGCAGCGGCAACTGCCGCAGGATCAGGAAGATCAGGATCGAACGCCGCGACATCGACGAACGCAGGGTCGGCGCGGTCGACGGCCTCTTCGAGCGATTCCGGCATCGCGCGCATCAGGGCCGCATGGCGGTCAGGTAGAGGCGTGGCAGATGCCACAGACTGTTGCTGCCATTCGCCGCTCTGCACCACCGCGTGGACCGCACTTACCTCGTGCAAGCGCCCGCGCTCGTCGATGTAGGGCTGGAAGACGATCCGCAGCACCCGCTCCTGGGTACGCCGAGCATTGCCGGGTTGGACGGGCACAATCTGTCTGGTCGCGGTCGTCCGCGAGCCCCGCGCCTTCGGGCGGGTTTCTATATAGGGCCCGGCCGGCGTCGCGTTGCCGCCTCCATTCTCGCCTGCGATCATCGCCAGCGCACGGTCGTCGATCGATGAGGAGGGCGCGCAGATGCCGTCTGGCGCGGCGCAAGAGAAACTGCCCCGCACATTGCTGCCGAAGGTCGCGCAGCCACTGAGCACGGTCAGCGCCGCCAGAGCTGCCGATCCCAGGAGGAGCGGCAATCTGCGGGAGCGGTTCCAGCGCCCGCTCACGACTTGGCGTCCCGGAGCCAGGCTTCGAGGAATTCCTTCGGCCGATAACCTTCCAGGATCGCACCGTCGCTGCGGACGATGATTGGTGTCGCGTTCAGGCCGTGCTTCTGGGCGAACTTCTCATTGGCATCGAGGCCCTTGGTGTCGCATGCCGCCGGAGCCTTGAACGGCTCGGCCGCATAAGCGGCGTGTAACGCCTGTTCCTGGTTTTTGGAGCAGTAGACGCGGTCGGCAATGTCTCGGCTGCCGAGGACAGAGATCGGTCGCTCGACCACCCTCACGTCCATACCGCGCAAAACGTTGGTCAGCGCGCGGCAATAGCCGCAGCGGAAGTCTGTGAAGATAGTGAGGGTTTGCTTGGCAGCCTTATTGCCCCAAACGATCGCGCCCTCCTTCGGCAAGCCGGTCAGGTTGAGCATGGCTGGTCGCGTGGGCACCGTGGTCCGCCCGCCGCCGACCGCTGCGGCCGTGACTTCTCCCCCGCCCTCCTCGCTGCCTCCGGCTGCCGCGGCATTTGCCTTCGCAGCCCCGCCGACCAGTAAGTCGGGGTTGATCTCGAGAAGCCGGGCCGCCGTCAGATCCTGGCGCGTCTCCATGTCGTAGACGCGGCCGATGATAAGATAACGAGCACCGTGATTGACGTAGAAGAGGTTCGCGCCCGCGGTGACCTCGCAGAGCCCTTCGATTTTCTCGCAATTGACCTTGGAGACTTCCGTCTTCGGCAGACGCGCCTTCAGGAGACCCGTAACCTTTGCTTCGTCTGGACCCGCCACATCGGCGGCCAGTGCGATGCTAGCCACGCCGATCGCGCCGATCGCTGCCAGGACGGGAGCCCGCCGTGTGAAAAGGCGCAGCTTACGCAGTCGATCAATTGCGGACATACACACCCTCCAGGAAGACGATTTCGACATCGATGCCGGTCGGCATCTCAATCACAGGCTGATATTGCTCGGCGCGCTCGATCAGATATTTCGAGACATCCTTGCCGGATTCCGCAGCGCCGCCGCCGAGCGCGCGCAGGCCGACGCTGCCGAAATTGGGCGTGCGGTTGATGCCCCCTTCGCCGTCTCTAGCGATTGTCGCCAGTGGCTGGTTGAAGGCTGTGTTGAGCGCGTTGCCGCCGCCACTGACCAGGCCGGCCAGGAAAGCCTGCATCGCAAGAGAACCCTCTCGGCTGACCACCCGGCCGCGCACGCCGGTCTTGCCGCCGAACGCGATGAACCCCTTCACCTCGGAAACAGCGTAGCGGCCGCCGGGCTGCGGGCAGGTCATCTTCTGAAGCTTGACGTAGACCTTCTCACTCGAGAGATCGCCGCGCGCCGCGCCGTTGATGAGACAGCCCTCGATCTTCGTCGTGAGGAGCTTGCCGTTCTGATAAACAGAGCGGGCCGGGCCGGTGACACGAAGCACCACGGGCAAAGGATCGGTCTGGCTGTTGACCCCCGCACTTGCGTCGACGCCGACGATGACCTTGGCGCTCGCGAAGCTGTTCGGCGGCAGATAATTGATGCTGTCACTGTATGTCGTGGTGCCCTTCGCGACCCGCGTCGCCGTGCCAGTGTCGGCCGTCTGAAAGCTGACCATCTTGACCTCGGTGCCGCTGCTAGTTGGCATTGTCCGACCGCCAGGACCGGTATCGGGGCGCTGGTAATTCTGGACGCCGTTGGGGCCGTACATCGCGGAAGGGCCGGGCGGCGGCGGGGGCGCTGCTGTTTTGGAGGCGACCTGCCGCCTGAGCTGGTCGTTCTCGGCCTGGTAGGCCGACAGCACCCGTGCGCCGTCGGCGCGCATCGCCTGGTTCTCGCCTTTGAGCAGTTCGAGCTGCTGGGCGAGCTGGTCGACCCGCTGCTGCTGCCCGTTGACCGATTTCAGCTGGTTCTCGACCGACTGCATCTGGTTTTCCGAGAGCGCCATCCATTCCTGCTGGTTGAGGTTCTTGTTGACCATGTCCTTGGTCGAGACTTCGACCTTCGCGGCGTCGCTGTCGGTCGACGAAGATTTTCCGCCATCGTCACCGAAGATCCAAAACGACGATGCGATGAGCCCGGCGCCGGCGACGCCGGCGAGCAATAGGCGCTGCCGTTTGCGAACGCTCTCGTTCGCGGTCAGATCGCTCGAGATGGGAGAGACCCCCTCCTCTTCTGGCGCCCCGTCGAGAGGCGCGCGCCTACGCCGGAAGATATCGGCCAAAGCCATGTCACTGCCTCCCGTTTTGCGAGACGAGGTAGGCCGTCGTGACCTTCCCTGGATCGAGCTTCGGCTCTGCGATCGACACCGCCAGCGCGCTCGGCGGCGCAACGGTCGCTTCGGTCAGCGTGACCGAGGCCAGGCCTCTATTCTCGATGCGAAGGACGCGGCCGGTGAGATCGGAGCCGCGATATTCGGCGATCATCTGGACTTTGAGCGTACCAACATAGACGGGGCGAAACGCCCGTTGACGCATCTCGTACCCATCGATGACGCTGTTCGAGTACATCGCCTGCACGAGCTCGACGGCGGTTTCCTGCGGATCAGCGGCTGCGACTTGCGGCGCCGTGTCGCCCGCCTTGTCCTTTGCGATCGCCGGGTTCGAGATGAACACCTGGACCGCCTGCTCGCCCGCAATGCGGCACACGAATTTGTAGACATAGCCCCGCTTGCTGGTCGCGAAGAAGGAAAGGGCCTGGCGGCCGAACCCCTCCGGCACCGACAGGTAGATGTCGCCGCGGACCGGCTCGTTCACGACCGAGAAATCGTCGGCGGGATTGCCCGTCGAGATTTTCGAGACCGAAGCGAATTCATCCTCGACGAGGCTGATCCTGGTGAGGTCCTTCGCGGAGGCGGCGCAGTCGACCTGGCTGCCGTCGGACGCCATCACTGTCTGGTCGGCCCAGGCCGGTTGCGCGATAAGGAAGAAGCTCACCGCCACGAGTGAAGCACCGATGATACGGCTCAGGTAGCAGTAATAGCGGGAGAGGAAGATGGCGCCGGTTGCGGCGCTGCCGATGGCGTAGACCGACATCACTGATCCTTTTCCTTGCCGGTCGTCACCATTCCGAAGCCGACAAGCTTCAGGGACAGTCCGGAATATTGCCAATCGAAGCGGAAGGTCCGGCGCTCGCTAGAGACCACCTTGTTTCCGACGATCGTGTGCAGATCGCCCGTCACCGTGGACCACAGGTTCTTCGGGTCGATTTCCATCGTGTGGATCGTGAAGAACTGCGCGATCGAGGAGCCGCGCTGCTCGTTGACGATCTTCATGAGGTCGCCACGGATTTTGCCCTGCGCGCTCGGCGCGGTGATCTCGAGGACCGACTTCATCCAATATTCGAGGTTCGAAGGACTGCGATCGAGCGTGAGCACTGCGGTGTCACGGGTGATCAGCTCCAGATACTCCCGCGAGACTCCCGCGCTGTTGACCGCCAAGGGTCGCGCCAGGACCGGCTGCAGGACGATCTCGCGATCGCGCGTCGCCGTGACCATCAGCAAGATGCCCGCGAGAACGCCCAGCACCACCGATACGATCACGAGGAGATTGCGCTGCCTCAGGACGCGTTGGCTTTGGGCGTGTGTGTAGGTGATCTCCATCTTACCCGGCCATCAGTCGGAGATAAGAGGGTGGCGTGGCCTTCATGCCGGTGAACCCGGCCGGAAGATGCCAATAGGCCAAATGGAGGAGCCACGACGTCGCCCGCCCTGCCTTAGCCTTCTTCAGTCCCCACCAGCCCGCACCCGAGAGCACGACGCCAATGAGAATGTGCTGAGACAGGATTCCCCAGACGAACGGGATAATCATCGCCAGGAATTCATCTATCGTCCACAGCCCGATTAGCTCGGGATCGTCTAGATGAGACGGTATGACGTACTTGTCCGCGGCCATTGCACCACCCTCTCCAAAAGCCGGCCGGATCTGCTATTCCGACCGACCGTCGGACCTTTCAGATCGTTGCCGTGACGGTAGAGGTGACGATCGGAATGCCGGTGCCCGCGCCGACGCCGACGCCGACCGGGATGGCGATCTGGCCCATCGAGAAGCGGCCCGAAGCAAGTGCCACGATGCCGCCGGCAAGCGAGAGGACGGTGATGATCTTGCCGCCTGAGCCTTCGAGAAAATCGGTGAACTTCGTCAGGGCGGTGTCGAACGTCGTGTCGGCGCCGGCGAAGGCGGGACCGGCGAAGAAGAAAAAGGCGAAAAGGAGCGCGGCGAGGACAAGGAGCGCCAGCTCCAGCCGGCCGCTTTGTTTGAGGACGGACTGCATGAGGTGTTTCCTTCGCTTCAGGAGACGCGATCTGCCGCGCCCGAAATTGAAAGGACCAAGTGGCCATTCGTGTCGCAAGCTCCCACGAGCGGATGGTTGCCGATCGCGCGGATTTTTTTGTAGTCCCTGCCTTTTGCCCGTTGGTATTGGGCTTTGCGCCCCGATGGGCGGGACGCGGCATCCGGATAGTTGGGCAGTCTGCCCTTGATAGTCGGGCGTCGCGCCCCGCAATTGCGGACAAGGCGCGCCCAAGGTAGATTCGCAGCGGGAAGACTCGCGAAATATCAACCTTTGGAGCCCAAAAGGGGCGCTCCTCTGCCGACTGTTACCAGTCTCTCATCAGAAAAGGAGAAATCACCAAGTGGGCGGCAAGAGCACCGAAGCCCAAGGCTGTCTTCTCCGCGTGTCAGAGGACTTGTTCCGCCTGACGACCGAGAGCCTCCGGCTTCACTCGAATGCGACCCTCGCGCACCAAACTCTTGCCGCACTCATCGAATATCGTGCGTTCGATGAGTCGCATCTCGACGATCACGAGGTCACGACGCTGGGCGAGCATCTTGATCTCGTGCCCGGCCCCGGCGAAATTAGCCTCGATCTCAAGCTTGCCTCACGGAGCGTCGATTATCTTGAGGCACTGCAGAAAGCGTTCAGCCACAAGCTTGCCACTGCGCTTGCGCTCGAGGACGCCCTCTCCCTTCTCTTGTTCGACTACGTTGTCGAGCATAAGGCCTCAAAGATACTGCAAGCTCTTGATGACGAGACGAAACAAAGTCTCTTGGGCTCCGGTCGAGCCTCACGCCATTAACAGCCGTCAATCGGCCGGATAGTAAATGGATTGCTGCTCAATCTGGCCCCAACCATTGTTGCAATGACCGTTTTCTCATGATCCTTTTACACCGTCCGTTGGACGGCAGGGGGTCATTATGTCATCTCATCCCAAGCT
>NZ_JBGMOE010000140.1:0-7173 GCF_041424195.1 Tardiphaga sp.
CGCGCTTTGCTGAAAACAAGCGCGCGGTCGAGGACAAGTATCTCGGCGCGCTGGTGAAGACCTCGATGAACCGCTGCATTCAGTGCACGCGCTGTGTTCGCTTCGCCGCTGAAGTCTGCGGCGTGCCCGAGATGGGCGCGACCGGCCGCGGCGAGGACATGGAGATCACCTCCTATCTTGAGACCGCGCTGACCTCGGAATTGCAGGGCAACCTCGTCGATATCTGCCCGGTCGGTGCGCTGACCTCGAAGCCCTATGCTTTCGCGGCGCGTCCGTGGGAGCTCGGCAAGACCCAGTCCATCGATGTGATGGACGCCGTCGGTTCGGCAATCCGCGTCGACACCCGTGGCCGCGAAGTGATGCGCATCCTGCCGCGCGTCAACGAGGCGGTGAACGAGGAATGGATCTCCGACAAGACCCGCCACATCGTCGACGGCCTGCGCACGCAGCGTCTCGATCGCCCCTATATCCGTGACAACGGCAAGCTGCGCGCCGCGACCTGGGCTGAAGCGTTCAGCGCCATCGCAGCGAAGGTGGCCGGCAGCAAGAAGATCGGCGCCGTCGCGGGCGATCTCGCCGCCGTCGAGGAAATGTTCGCGCTGAAGCAACTGCTCGCAAGCATGGGCTCGGCCAATCTGGCGACCCAGGGCGCGGGCGCTTTCGATGCAGCCGCCGGCCGCGCATCCTACATTTTTAACCCGACCATCGCCGGCATCGAGCAGGCCGATGCGCTGCTGATCGTGGGGGCCAATCCGCGCAAGGAAGCCGCAGTTCTCAACGCGCGCATCCGCAAGACGTGGCGCACCGGCGCGCTGAAGATCGGCGTGATCGGCGAGAAAGCCGATCTGACCTATCGCTACGACTATCTCGGCGCAGGCACGGACTCGCTGGCCGAACTCGCCGCTGGCAAGAACGCCTTCGCCGATGTGCTGAAGAACGCCAAGCATCCGATCGTGCTGGTTGGCGCCGGTGTGGCGGCACGTGCCGATGGTGCTGCGGTACTCGCGGCGGCTGCCAAGCTCGCCTCGGACTTCGGCGCGATCAAGGACGGCTGGAACGGCTTCGCGGTTCTGCAGACGGCGGCCTCGACGGTCGGTGCGCTCGATATCGGCTTCGCGCCGACCTCGGGCAGCCTGAGCCTCGCGCAGATGACCGCTGCCGGTTCGCTCGACGTGCTGTTCTCGCTCGGTGCTGATGACGTGAAGGTCGCCGACGGTACCTTCGTGGTCTATATCGGTACCCATGGTGACCGCGGTGCGCATCGGGCCGACGTGATCCTGCCGGGTGCGGCCTATACCGAGAAGTCCGGCATCTTCGTCAATACCGAAGGCCGCGTGCAGATGGCGGAGCGCGCCGGGTTCCCGCCGGGCGATGCCCGCGAGGACTGGGCGGTGATCCGCGCATTGTCCGACGTGCTCGGCCACAAGCTGCCTTACGACTCGCTGGCGGCGCTGCGGCAGGCGATCTTCAAGACCGCTCCGCACCTGATGCGCATCGATCAGATCGAGGCCGGCGATGCCGGTGCGATCAAGACCCTTGCGGCCAAGGGCGGCACCGTCGACAAGACACCGTTCAAGGCCTCTGTTGAGGACTTCTACCTGACCAACCCGATCGCGCGTGCGTCAGCCATCATGGCGGAATGCTCCCGCCTGGCCTCCGGCCAGATGCTGACGGCGGCGGAGTAAACCGATGGCTGAATTCTGGACAAGCACCCTGTGGCCGCTGATCATCATGGTCGCGCAGAGCCTCCTCGTGCTCGTGGTGCTCTTGATTGCGATTGCCTATATCCTGCTGGCTGACCGCAAGATCTGGGCGGCGGTACAGATCCGCCGTGGCCCCAACGTGGTCGGGCCATTCGGCCTGCTGCAATCCTTCGCGGACTTGCTGAAATTCGTGCTGAAGGAGCCGGTGATTCCATCCAGCTCCAACAAGGGCGTGTTCCTGCTGGCGCCGCTGGTGTCCTGCGTGCTGGCGCTGGCGGCCTGGGCGGTGATCCCGATGGATCTCGGCTGGGTCATTTCCGACATCAATGTCGGCGTGCTCTATATCTTCGCGATCTCGTCGCTGTCGGTCTACGGCATCATCATGGCCGGCTGGTCGTCGAACTCGAAATATCCATTCCTGTCGGCACTGCGCGCCGCCGCGCAGATGGTGTCCTACGAAGTCTCGATCGGCTTCGTCATCATCACCGTCTTGCTCTGCGTCGGTTCGCTGAACCTGACGGCCATCGTCGCCGCGCAAGATTCGAAGTGGGGCATCCTCGGCTGGTACTGGATCCCGCTGTTCCCGATGTTCGTGATCTTCTACGTCTCGGCGCTGGCTGAAACCAACCGCCCGCCCTTCGACCTCGTCGAAGCGGAATCGGAACTGGTCGCGGGCTTCATGACCGAATACGGCTCGACCCCGTATCTGCTTTTCATGCTCGGCGAATACGTCGCCATCGTCACCATGTGCGCGCTGGCTACGATCCTGTTCCTCGGCGGCTGGCTGTCGCCGATCCCGTTCGCGCCCTTCACCTGGGTGCCAGGCATCATCTGGTTCGCCATCAAGGTGATGTTCATGTTCTTCCTGATTGCGATGGCGAAGGCGATCGTGCCGCGCTACCGCTACGACCAGTTGATGCGTCTGGGCTGGAAGGTGTTTCTGCCGCTATCGTTGGCGTACGTCATCATCGTCGCTGCCGTGCTGCAATTCGGGGGCCTTGCTCCGAAATGAGGTCACTATGAATATCAGGGCAACAGCTCATTCGCTTCTGCTGGCGGAGTTCGTTTCGGCGTTCGTCCTCGCCATGCGGTATTTCTTCAAGCCGAAGCCGACGCTGAACTATCCGTTCGAGAAGGGGCCGATCTCGCCGCGTTTCCGTGGCGAGCATGCGCTGCGCCGCTATCCGAACGGTGAAGAGCGCTGCATCGCCTGCAAGCTCTGCGAGGCGGTGTGTCCGGCACAGGCGATCACCATCGAAGCCGGCCCGCGCCGCAACGACGGGACGCGCCGCACCGTGCGCTACGACATCGACATGGTGAAATGCATCTATTGCGGACTGTGCCAGGAGGCCTGTCCGGTGGATGCGATCGTCGAGGGACCGAACTTCGAGTTCGCCACCGAGACGCGTGAGGAACTCTATTATGACAAGGCGAAATTGCTCGCCAACGGCGACCGCTGGGAGCGCGAGATTGCGAAGTCAATCGAACTCGACGCGCCGTACCGGTAAGGTGACCAGATGATCCTTCCCGCACTGTTCTTCTATCTGTTCGCCAGCGTCTGCGTGGCTTCCGCGGTCATGGTGATTGCCTCGCGCAATCCCGTGCATTCGGTGCTGTTCCTGATCCTGGCCTTCGTCAACGCCTCAGGCCTGTTCGTGCTGATGGGCGCCGAATTCCTGGCAATGCTGCTGATCGTCGTCTATGTCGGCGCCGTCGCGGTGCTGTTCCTGTTCGTCATCATGATGCTTGACGTCGACTTCACGCAGCTGCGCGAAGGCTTCATTCAGTATCTGCCGTTCGGCCTGGTGATCGGGGCGATCTTCCTTGCCGAATTGCTGCTGGTCGCAGGTGGCTGGGTGATGAACCCGAGCGTCACCAAGTCGATCACGGCGGCCATCCCGACCAATGTGAGCAATACCGAGGCGCTCGGCCTCGTGCTCTATACGAAGTACATGCATTACTTCCAGCTGGCCGGCATGGTGCTGCTGGTGGCGATGATCGGCGCGATCGTGCTGACGCTGCGCCACAAGGTCAAAGTGCGGCGCCAGGACATCAATGTTCAAAACGCGCGCAATCCGGAACTGGCGATGGAAGTGCGCAAGGTCGCGACCGGGCAGGGCCTGCAGGACGCCGACGCGGGGAGCTGGGTCAAATGACGATCGGTCTCGGACACTATCTGGCGGTCGCAGCGATCCTGTTCACGCTGGGCATTCTCGGCATCTTCCTGAACCGCAAGAACATCATCGTCATCCTGATGTCGATCGAGCTGATCCTGCTCGCCGTCAACATCAACATGGTGGCGTTCTCGACCTTCCTTGGCGACATCGTCGGCCAGGTGTTCGCGCTGCTGGTGCTGACCGTGGCTGCTGCGGAAGCAGCGATCGGTCTCGCCGTGCTGGTGGTCTATTTCCGCAACCGCGGCTCGATCGCGGTTGAAGACGTCAATCTGATGAAGGGCTGAGCCAGTTATGATCCAGGCTCTCGTATTCCTGCCGCTGATCGGCGCGCTGATCGCAGGCTTCATCGCCATCCTGGGTGCGCATGGGCGTAACCCGAGCGGCGACGAGATGGACCATGCGCATGACGACCACGGCCACGGCGATGCCGGCGCCCATGCACATGCTGCGCATGGGCATGACGACCATGGCCACGATGATCACGATGACCATCACCACGTTGCCGAGCCGGCCGCGGCCGGTTCGCGCGCAGCGGAGCTGATCACCGCCGGTCTGCTGGTGGTGTCGGCGGTGCTGTCCTGGATGACCTTCGTTGATGTCGCCTTCATGCATCACGATGCCCGTATCGTGCTGCTGAACTGGATCAATTCGGGCGACCTGCAGCTGTCCTGGACGCTGCGCGTCGATACGCTGACCGCCGTGATGCTCGTCGTCGTCACCACAGTGTCGTCGCTCGTGCACATCTATTCGCTCGGCTATATGGAAGACGATCCGAACCGGCCGCGCTTCATGGCGTATCTGTCGCTGTTTACCTTCATGATGCTGATGCTGGTGACGGCCGACAACCTGCTGCAGCTGTTCTTCGGCTGGGAAGGCGTGGGTCTGGCCAGCTACCTGCTGATCGGTTTCTGGTTCAAGAAGCCCTCGGCCAATGCGGCGGCGATCAAGGCCTTCGTGGTCAACCGCATCGGCGACTTCGGCTTCCTGCTCGGCATCTTTGCGCTGTTCATGCTGGTCGGCTCGACCGATCTGGACACCATCTTCGCCAGCGCGCCTGGCCTGACCGGCAAGACGATCAACTTCTTCGGCTGGCACGCTGATGCGCTGACACTGACCTGTCTGCTGCTGTTCGTCGGCGCGATGGGCAAGTCAGCCCAGTTCCTGCTGCACACCTGGTTGCCGGACGCCATGGAAGGCCCGACGCCCGTGTCGGCGCTGATCCACGCGGCGACCATGGTCACCGCTGGCGTCTTCATGGTTGCCCGCATGTCGCCGCTGTTCGAGCTCGCGCCGAACGCGCAGGCCGTCGTGATGCTGGTCGGCGCGACCACTGCATTCTTCGCCGCAACCATTGGTCTGGTGCAGAACGACATCAAGCGCATCGTCGCTTACTCGACCTGTTCGCAGCTCGGTTACATGTTTGTGGCGCTGGGGACGGGGGCTTACTCGGTCGCCATGTTCCACCTGTTCACGCACGCCTTCTTCAAGGCGCTGCTGTTCCTCGGCTCGGGCTCGGTGATCTACGCGATGCATCACGAGCAGGACATCCGGAAGATGGGTGGCCTGTGGAACAAGATCCCGTTCACCTATGCGATGATGACCATCGGTACGCTGGCGCTGACCGGTTTCCCGTTCACCGCCGGTTATTTCTCGAAGGACGCGATCATCGAGGCCGCTTACGCCTCGCACACCCAGTTCGCCTTCTACGGCTTCCTGATGACCGTGGTCGCGGCGCTGCTGACCTCGTTCTATTCATGGCGTCTGGTGTTCAAGACGTTCCACGGCGAGCCGCATGACAAGAAGCATTACGATGCGGCCCATGAAGCGCCGATGTGGATGCTGGTCCCGCTGGCCGTGCTGGGCATCGGATCGTTCGCCGCCGGCTTCCCGTTCAAGGAACTGTTCGCAGGCCATCACGTCGGCGAGTTCTTCCGGGAATCGCTGAAGATGAACCCGCATATCATCGAGGAGATGCACCACATTCCCGGCTGGGTCCCCTATGTGCCGACCGTGATGATGGTGCTCGGTTTCCTGATTTCGTATCTGTTCTATGTTCGCAAGCCGTACCTGCCTGTTGAGCTCGCGAACCAGCATCCGCTGCTCTACAAGTTCCTGCTCAACAAGTGGTACTTCGACGAGCTCTACGAGATCATCTTCGTTCGCCCGGCCAAGTGGATCGGCCGCTTCCTGTGGAAGAAGGGCGACGGTATGGTCATCGACGGCCTTGGGCCTGACGGTGTCGCGGCCCGCGTGCTCGATATCACGCGCGGCGCGGTCAGGCTGCAGACCGGTTACCTCTATCACTATGCCTTCGCGATGCTGATCGGCGTCGCCGGGTTGATCACCTGGTTTATCTTCGGCCTGGGGGGCCAGTAACAATGGCGTCCGTCATGACATGGCCGGTTCTTTCGGTCGTCACCTTCCTGCCGGTCGTCGGCGCGATCCTGATTTATCTCAGCCGCGGCGACGATGAGGCTGCGCAGGGCAATGCGCGCTGGATCGCGCTCTGGACCACGCTGATCACCTTCGCGGTCTCGCTGATCCTGGTGATGCGCTTCGATCCGTCGAATGGCGACTTCCAGTTCGTCGAAAAGGCACCGTGGCTGGCCGCCACCATCAACTACCACATGGGCGTGGACGGCATTTCGCTGCCCTTCGTCATCCTGACCACCGCCCTGATGCCGTTCTGCATCCTGTGCAGCTGGAAGTCGGTCACCAAGCGTGTCCGCGAATACATGATCGCGTTCCTGTTCCTGGAAACGCTGATGATCGGCACCTTCTCGGCGCTGGATCTGGTGCTGTTCTATCTGTTCTTCGAAGGCGGCCTGATCCCGATGTTCCTGATCATCGGCATCTGGGGTGGCCCGCGCCGCGTCTATGCCGCGTTCAAGTTCTTCCTCTACACGTTCCTCGGCTCGGTGCTGATGCTGCTGGCCATCATGGCGCTGTACTGGAATGCCGGCACGACCGACATTCCGACGCTGATGCACACCGCCGTGCCGCGCAGCTTGCAGACTTGGGCGTGGCTGGCGTTCTTCGCGTCGTTCGCGGTGAAGATGCCGATGTGGCCGGTGCACACCTGGCTGCCTGACGCGCACGTCGAAGCGCCGACGGCCGGTTCGGTCGTGCTGGCTGCGATCCTGCTGAAGATGGGCGGCTACGGCTTCCTGCGCTTCTCGCTGCCGATGTTCCCGGATGCCTCGGTCTATTTCGCGCCGATGGTCTGGACGCTCTCCGTGATCGCGATCGTCTACACGTCGCTGGTCGCGCTGATGCAGGAAGACATCAAGAAG
>NZ_JBGMOE010000141.1:0-1240 GCF_041424195.1 Tardiphaga sp.
CGGTCAATCGTAGCATGGGTCAGACCATCAGGCCGCAGCAGGTTATCACAGTCATTGCAAGGATCTGGGCGAGCGTTGCTTTTGCGGGCATCGTCATGTCGGCCATAGCCGAGTCATCATGTGCTCCCGTCGCAGGCGCGGGATGTTCGGGTTGGACGGAGTGGCCGCCATGGCCGAGGACACGTTCCGTACCCATGCCGTGCTTTAGTCCCACGCCGACGAGCCAGAGATTGAGGGGATAGGCGACTGCAAAGCCAACCAGCGTCGCAAGCGACATCACGCCCCAAAAGCGCAGCGAACCAGCATGCATTGCGGCCATGTCGCGGCTCATCAGAACCACCATCACCGGAATCATTCCCGCCATGAACACGTTCATCGACAGCCATTCGGGGACGAACGAGGCGCGCAGCGCGCGCGAATAAGAGCCGCCGAGCATGTCGCGCATGAACAGCGCCTGGAAAATCAGCAAGCCGAAAGCAAATCCGAATAGATATTCGGCCGTCACGTCGAGCCACATGGGCAGGCCCAGCGCAGTGGTAACGGCTGCTGCGACGATTACGCCTGTGGCGTCGCCGGCCATGCAGTGGATGGCGGATCCGAACGCCTGCTTCCATAGCGGCTGAACGAAGGCCTCATGTTGTTCGCCTTTCGGTGCCTGGCATGAGAGGACGTAGGCGGCCGCCATGACCGGGCCGCCGTACAGTGTGACGAGGACCCAGCCCCATTTCATGACGCGGAGTTCGGGATTGCGGGTAAACGCGTCCCAGGCGACGTAGGCCACGGATAGCGCTGTCAGCGCGAACCAGGCGATCAGGACGGTGTCAAGCCAAGGATAGGGGGAGCTCATCGTCATGTCGGTTCTCCTTCACTAAACGATACGCGGGCGAGAGTCTGATCCCTTGCCTAATGAAGATGGCGTCGTCGTATCGAAGGGATCATGCTCTGCCGGACAGTGCCCGTTTCGATGACGGATTAGGAACTGCGATCCTGAGCGATTGAAGTTCCCCTACTCCAAATGTCTTCGGAAGGTTGGCGTTGCCTAAGTTGGCGTGGATTTTCGGTCGGTCAGGGCGGAAGCCACCCGCCGCTGCGTTATGGTCGGTAGTTCACATCTCCCGATAGCGCATCGGCTGTCTGGCGCGAGGTGAACGAAATACCTCAGCACAAACATGAAAAACTTTTAATCTAGAGCGGTTTCCATTCATTCCGGTTCATAGCCGCATGATTTGAAGTAGTTGGC
>NZ_JBGMOE010000142.1:0-64113 GCF_041424195.1 Tardiphaga sp.
CCCTATGAATCAGCGATTGAACCTCTTGGGAATCCTGAATGTCGATCGGCCCTAGACCGCGCGCTCGGCCAGCTCAGGGGCGACATCCTCGTCTTCGAACTGTTCGAGAAAGAACCTCTCCATTCGAGGCCGCGGGACAACGGGGCATTTCTGGAACCCGGGGTGCACGGGCCACCATGCTTCGAGGATCGACCGGATCTGGCCGGGCGCCTCGCTTCACCACGTCTGGTTTCGGGAATTATCACCGATGCCGTAGCCGTAGCTGGTCGGCGCCCTCGCATAGGAATCCATCAGCCGCACCGCCGGAGCGGAGGAAGGCACGCTCACGCGGGCCGGAGCATGGACACGCCGCGGCGCGCGACGGGCTGCGCCGATATCGATGGAGAGCCGGGAATCCCCGATCCAGCGATAGGCCCTGTCGGACGCCGCCGAGCTCTCCGCCATGGAGGCCAGCATCACGAAAGCCACGGACGCGGCTACCACGAGCCGCCGCCTGGCCGATTTCACCATCGTCATGCGCGCAGACATTTGAGCGATCCTTTCATAGTGGTTGAGGTAGCGAGATATCTTGAGGAGCGGCCGTGTGAACTATTCATCAAAGGCAGAGACGATCGTGCAAGCGTCCGCCGCGGCGTTTCCGGATACTCCTGAGGAGCATCACTGCTGTCCCGCGAGTTCGGATGTCATCACGTTGTTGCGCCGCCAGGCATTGGGGCTGGCTCCGGTCGCGCGGCGAAACTGGCGGCACAGGTGCGCCTGATCGGAGAAGCCGCAATCGATGGCTATCTCGCAGAGCGATTTGCCGCTGGATTTCATCAGCTCCATCGCGCGTGTCAACCGGCGGGAGACGATATAGGCATGGGGAGACTGGCCAAATGTGGTCTTGAACGCATTCGAGAAGTAACCGCAGCTCAGGCGAGCGATACGCGCGAGATCCGATACCTGGATCGCTTCATCCAGATTTGCATCAATGTGGCGCTTGATACGATCGGTCTGCCAGCGCGCGAGGCCGCCCCGGGCGGGGCTGACGGGCGACGGCTGGACCGGGGCTTCGAGCAACGAAGCGGCCTGTTCGATGCATCTAAGAGCCGCACCGACATCCGATCCGATGGCCTGCCGCGCATCTAGCAGGAGTTGTGCGACCGTCGTAGAACTTGCGTCAGACAATACGCCGACGAACGTGTCAAAACTCCTGGGCTGTGAATCGAGCAGCATATCGGTCTCTCCTTCAGGTGGTGAACGTCATCAACATCGCGATGACTTCGACAATCCGAAGGTGGGAGATTCCGGCCCCATGGACCATTCTACGAGAATAGAGATTCAGGAAACAAAGGTAATCCCACCATATACCAAGGTTTACCGAGGCAGGATGATGCCACCGAGGTCGACGATTTTCCCATCCCCTGCAGAAGGCGGGACCTGCTTCTTGTTTTGCGGCTCACATGACCAATTCTGATCGGGAGCGACGACCCTCACAGCTGCCCATGGCCGTTGCGGCAGCCATCCTGGCCGCAGGCATTTTTGTGTTCGACGCCTTCAGCACATTCGAGATCGCCGTCGCGGCGCTTTATATCGTCGTGCTGCTGATGGCGCTCCGTTTCACCAATGTCACGGGCATCATTCTGATTGCGTTGGGCTGCATCGGCCTGACGCTCCTCGGTTACCTGATCGGCCACGTCAATGCCCCCAATGAGGGAGCGATGCTGCGCGGCATCGTGAGTGTTCTCGCCATTGCTATCGCCGCGGTGCTCTGCGTCCAGATCAGGATGTCGGATGCAAGACTCCGGCAGAGCGAAGAGCGCTATCGCAATATCTTTCAGAGCACGAGTGTCGCCATCTGGGAGCAGGATTTCACGGAGGCGGCCAATGCCTGCGCGCCGATCCTGCAACAAGGCCTGCCCCGACTTCGGGACTATCTCATCGCCAATGAGGACTTCCTCAAGCATTGCCTGTTTCTGGTGCGGACCATCGACGCGAATGACGCCGCGAAGCAATTGATCGGCGATCTTGGCCAGAAGAACGTTCAGCAGTCCTGGGATGCTGCACTTGAGCCGGAGACTTTGGTCGCCTTTCGCGAAATCCTGCTCGCATACCTTGCGGGAGAAAGCTCTTTCACGATTGAAGCGACCATCCGTGCCGTCAACGGCGAATTGCGCACCACCATCGTCACCGCAACCTTCCCGAGCGATCGCTCTCGCTCCGTCCTGATCAATTCGCTCGATGTCACTGCCAAGATCGCAGCCGAGCAGGCACTCCAGCAGAGCATTGCAGAGCTCATCCGCGTCTCGCGCATCGCCACATTGGGCGCCCTGACCGCGTCGATCGGCCATGAGGTCAATCAGCCTCTCGCCGCCGTCGTGACCAATGCGGAGGCGGCCTTGCGCTGGTTATCGCGCGAGCGGCCCAATCTTGGCGAAACCACGACCTGCCTCAAGGAAGTGGTGCAGGAGGGGCGAAGGGCCGGCGATATCATTCACCGGCTGAGGTCCCTCGCCGTAAAGGGCGAACTGGCGCGCGGTCCGGTCGATATCAATGCGATCATCATGCAGGTACTGGCGATGGTCCAGCGCGATCTGGCGCAACATCAGATCGCCGCTGCCCTCGATCTGACGCACGATCTGCCCACCATCGCTGGCGACGAGGTGCAGCTTCAGCAGGTGCTGATGAATCTCGTCAGCAACGCCGTGCACGCCATGAAGGCGAGCGCGACGAAGGAGCTGAGGGTGCGATCGACACGCGACGCGACACAGGGAATTCTCGTCACTGTGCGCGATTCAGGATCAGGTATCCCGGACGACCATGTGCAGCGCCTGTTCGCGCCGTTCTTCACGACAAAGGCCGAGGGGATGGGCATCGGTCTCTCGATCTCCCGGTCCATTATCGAGTCGCATCACGGGCGCATCTGGGCGGAGCGAAACGAGGATGGTGGAAGCACCTTTCATTTCATGATACCGACAGCCACCGCAGAGGGACCCGGCAACCTTGGCTAACGACGCAGAAGCACCTTTGGTCGTCATCGTCGACGACGAAGCCGCCATCCGCACTGCGGTCGGCAGTCTGCTGCGTTCGGTTGGTTATGCCGTCAGTTTCGCCTCCTCGGCCGCCGAGCTGCTCGACAGCGATATTCTCACCAAGGCGAGCTGCCTCGTCCTCGACATCAGGCTGCCCATCGTCAGCGGCCTCGATTTCCAGAAGCGCCTCGCCGATCTCGGCAGCAATACACCCATCGTATTCATGACCGGCCATGCCGATGTGCCGATGACGGTCCGCGCCATGAAGGCCGGCGCCGTCGACTTTCTGGCCAAGCCGTTTCGCGATCAGGAGATGCTCGATGCCGTCGCCGGCGCCGTTGAGCGCGACCGCAAGGCGCGGCAGGAGCGCGATGGGCTGGCCGGTATCAAGGAACGGTTCGGCACATTAAGCGCACGCGAACGCGAGGTGATGGAATTTGCCACCGCCGGGCTGCTGAACAAGCAGATCGCCGCAAAGCTGAACCTCAGCGAAATTACGGTTAAGATCCATCGCGGCAAGATGATGAAGAAGATGGATGCAAAATCCTTCGCCTCTCTGGTGCGCATGGCTGAGGCCATCGGCATGAAACCGGCTCCCGGTACCTCACGATAAACCTCAGTATGATTTCGCTGCACGGCGATATTTGACAATATTCTGGGCGAAACGGCTCAACACTGGGGTCGCTGTCAAAGCTGCCGTGTGGAGATTGCGTTGAACGCTGAACATGCCATTGCCATCATCGACGATTCCTCGTCGGTTCGCCGCGCGCTTGAAAGCCTGCTGCGATCGCTGGGCTTCGCTGTCCTCAGCTTCGAATCCGCCGAGGCGTTTCTGACATCGCCGTCGGCCCTCGATACGTCATGCGTGGTGACCGACGTGGAAATGCCGGGCCTGACTGGCATCGACCTCTATGAGCGCATGCGCTCAGACAACAACGAAACGCCGGTCATCTTCATCACGGCCAATTCCGAGCAGAAAGTGCGTCAGCGGCTGGGCAACACGCCCTGTGTCCTCAACAAGCCGTTTGAAGTTGACGAACTCGCGGACTGCATCAACCAGGCCATCGCAGCGCCATAGCCACCGGTACCCGCCCCGATCATCCTGGCGCCGATCCCCCATGAATGACGGGCTCGCATGCCCTGCACGCCGTCACGCGGCGGTTTTAACCCGCGTGGGTGTCGGATAGTGTGCGCCCACTTGCATGGGGGGAAAGACATGAGCTTGTCCGGAATATTTGCGCGCGTCGTCGCGGTGATCGGTGGCGCGGCGCTGCAGTGGCGTCGTCTACAGGGCAACGTGCACGCGCCCGCCTGGGGCAGCGCGCCGGTGGTGCCGGAGGCAAAGCCGCAAGGCGCCATCCCCACATTGAAGATGCCGACGGCCCAGGGCTGGGCCGCGGGACAGAAGCCCGTGGTCGCCCCCGGGCTCAAGGTCAACGCCTTTGCGACCGGCCTGAAACATCCGCGCTGGATCAACGTGCTGCCCAATGGCGACGTTCTCATCGCGGAGGCGACGCAGGTTGCAGGCCCGGTGCGCAACATGTTCGGCTATGCGATGCAGGCGACGATGCGCCGGGCCGCCGCGCTTGGCGTCAGCGCCAACCGCATCACGCTGCTGCGCGACCGGGACGGCGACGGTGTCGCCGAGATCAGCCAGACCTTCATGGAGGGACTGAACCAGCCGTTCGGCATGGCCCTGCTGAATGACACATTCTATGTCGGCAATGTCGATGGCGTCGTGGCCTTCCCCTATGTGGCGGGCGCAGACAGCATCACCGCCCCGGGCAAGAAACTCACTAATTTCAAGTCAGGCGGCCACTGGACGCGGAGCATCCTGCCGAGCCCGGATGGCAGCAAGCTCTATATCGGCGTTGGCTCGCTGAGCAATATCGCCGAGAGCGGCATGGAAGCCGAAGAAGGCCGCGCGGCTGTCTACGAACTCGATATCGCTACTGGCAAGAGCCGCATCTTCGGCGCCGGATTGCGCAATCCGGTTGGTCTCGCATGGGAGCCCACGACCGGTTCGCTCTGGACCGTGGTCAATGAGCGCGACGGCCTCGGCGACGAGACGCCGCCGGACTACCTGACCTCGGTGCGCGACGGCGGCTTCTATGGCTGGCCCTATTGCTACTGGGGCAAGACGGTCGATGACCGCGTCCCGCAGGATCCGGCGCTGGTGGCCACCGCGATTACGCCCGACTATGCACTGGGCGGGCATACTGCGTCGCTCGGCCTGTGCTGGCTGCCGGCCGGCACGCTGCCGGGATTTCCAGACGGCATGGTCATCGGCCAGCACGGCTCATGGAATCGCAGCACGCTGAGCGGGTACAAGGTGGTCTTCATCCCGTTCGTGAACGGCAAGCCATCCGGGCCGCCGCGGGACATCCTGTCAGGCTTCCTCGCGCCCGACGAGAAGGTGTCCTACGGACGCCCGGTCGGTGTCACGCTCACCTCCGACGGCGCATTGCTGGTGGCCGACGATGTGGGCGATGTGATCTGGCGTGTAACGGGCGCGGCCTGAGGGCTGCGGAATAATCCGGCAGGCTCGTGGAGCACGCGTTAGCCGCGCGCTCCACGCTCCGACCTACTTCATTGTGGGCATCACGAATTCCGGACCCTGCGCAATGCTTGTCGGCCAGCGGCTGGTGACCGTCTTGAGCCGGGTATAGAAGCGAACGCCTTCGGGTCCGTGCATCGAATGGTCACCGAACAGCGAGGCCTTCCATCCCCCGAAGGAGTGGAATGCCACAGGCACGGGGATCGGCACGTTGATGCCCACCATGCCGACGCGGATGCGATGAGCGAACTCACGCGCGATGTCGCCGTTCTGGGTGAAGATAGCGGTGCCATTGCCGTATTCGTTGTCATTGATCATGCGCGCTGCCGTCGCGTAGTCCGGCGTACGCACTACCGCGAGCACAGGCCCGAAGATCTCTTCCTTGTAGATCTTCATGTCCGGCGTCACGTGATCGAACAGCGATCCGCCAATGAAGTAACCACCCTCGTTGGAGCGGAATTCGCGGCCGTCGACGATCAGCTTGGCGCCCTGTTCGACGCCGGAATCGACATAGCCGCGCACCTTGTCGAGATGCTGCTGGGTCACCAGCGGACCCATTTCGGACTCGGCGTTGAAGCCCGAACCAACCTTCAGCGCGCGAATCTTCGGCTCCAGCTTGGAGATCAAGGCATCCGCCGTCTTCTCGCCGACCGGGACCGCGACCGAAATCGCCATGCAGCGTTCGCCGGCCGAGCCATAGGCAGCGCCCATCAGCGCATCGACGGCCTGATCGATGTCGGCATCGGGCATCACCACCATGTGGTTCTTGGCGCCGCCGAGTGCCTGGCAACGCTTTCCGGTGCTGGTCGCGGTCGAATAGATGTAACGCGCGATCGGAGTCGATCCGACGAAGCTGATTGCTGCAACGTCGGGATGATGCAGCAATGCATCGACGGCTTCCTTGTCGCCATGCACGACGTTGAATACCCCGGCTGGCAGGCCGGCTTCAGCCAGCCATTCGGCAATCAGAAGCGACGCCGAAGGGTCACGCTCCGAGGGCTTCAGCACGAAGGTGTTGCCGCAGGCCAGCGCCACCGGGAACATCCACATCGGCACCATGACCGGGAAATTGAACGGCGTGATGCCCGCGACCACGCCCAGCGCCTGACGTACGCCATAGCTGTCGACACGCGTGCCAACATTCTCGCTGACTTCGCCCTTGAGCAACTGCGGCGCACCGACGGCGAATTCGACGACTTCGAGACCGCGCTGGATCTCGCCCTTGGCGTCCGACAGCGTCTTGCCGTGCTCGGAGGTGATCACCGCGGCCAGATCGTCGATGCGATCCTCGCAGATACGCAGGAACTTATTGAGAATGCGGGCACGGCGCAGCGACGGCGTATCGGCCCAGCTTTCGGCAGCCGCGAGCGCGGCAGCAACCGCGGCACCCACTTCGGACGTGCTGGCAAGACCCACCTGAGCCGTCTGCTCACCGGTGGCAGGGTTGAAAACAGGCGACGTCCGGCCGCTGCGACCTGCCACCTGCTGTCCGCCGATATAGTGCTTGATTTCCGAAGCCATCGAACTCTCCTTTGATGCTCCGGCGGTCTTGCGCCGCTTCCCCCGCCCGGACAACGCGAAGTATTGCGGCTTCGATGTGCAGCAAATAAAGTCCCGCGATGGATTGGGACAAAGTTCGGATTTTCCTGGAAGTCGCCCGTACCGGCCAGATTCTCGGCGCCGCCAAGCGGCTGAAGCTCAACCATGCGACGGTGGCGCGCCAGCTCACCGCTCTCGAGAAAGACCTCAAGACAAAGCTCCTGAACCGGCAGACCACCGGGTCTTCGCTGACCCCATCAGGGGTTGCGCTTCTTGCAGCGGCAGAGCGCGCAGAATCCGAACTGCTCCGGGTCGGTTCGCAGCTTACCTCGGCCGCCGACAAGGTTGCGGGCACAGTGCGGATTGGCGCACCGGACGGACTCGGCAATTACTTTCTGGCAGATAAGCTGGGAGGCTTTGCGGCCGCCAATCCCGATCTCATCGTCCAGCTTGTGGCGCTACCGCGCACTTTCTCGCTCGCCAAGCGCGAGGCCGATATCGTGGTGACGCTGGAACGTCCCGATGAAGGCAAGCTGATCTGCACCAAGCTCACGGATTACACGCTGAGCGTCTACGCGTCGGAGGACTATCTGGCCCGATCGACGCCGATCCGCGAGCCCGGCGATCTCGCCGACCACCTGCTGATCACCTATATCTACGACATCATCTACAGCCGCGCCCTCGACTATGCGTCGACCTTCAGCGAACTGATCACACGACGTTTCGAGTGCGGCAGCGTGGCCGGCCAGCTAGAGGCCGTTCGCGCCGGCCATGGCGTGGGCATCCTGCACGATTACGCCGCGCAGCTTTATCCCGAGCTGAAGCGTATCCTGCCGGCCAGCCGCTTCACCCGCAGCTACTGGCTCGTCTCGCATCCCGACACGCATGACACGAGCAGAGTCCGCGAGATCCGCCGCTACATCGTCGCCAGGGTGCGTGAGGCACGCAGCCAGTTCGTTGTGCAATAGCGGGCGTCGCACTCAGCTCGCGGAAACGACTGCGCCGAATTTGGTGAAGAACTCGCCGGCCAGCTTCTTGGCGGTGGAGTCGATCAGACGCCCGCCGAGCTGCGCCAGCTTGCCACCGATCTGGGAATCCACCTCGTAATGCAGGATCGTTTCGTCGTCGCCGGCTGCTTCCAACCGGATGGCCGCGCCGCCTTTGGCGAAGCCGGCCACGCCGCCGGATCCCTCGCCGGTGATCTTGTATCCGTTCGGCGGATCGAGATCGCTCAACGTCACCTTGCCGCCGAACGTCGCCTTCACGGGCCCGACCTTGATTACAACCGTCGCCGTCATCTCGGTCGGCGAGGTCATGTCCAGCACCTGGCAGCCGGGAATGCACTGTTTCAGCACCTCCGGATCGTTGAGTGCGGCCCAGACCTTGTCGCGTGAAGCCGGGACGGTCTGGCTGTCTTTCATCTGCATGGAATCACCTGTCTGCAAGCATGCGCGTCAAACCGCGCAATAACGTTCCTGGATTTCCTTGTCGGCGAGCAATGCGGCCGAGCTGCTTTCATAAACGACCTCGCCCTGATCCATGATGATCGCGCGATCGGCGAGGCGCAGCGCCCATTCGACATTCTGCTCGACCAGCAGCAGTGTGACGCCCTGATCGCGCAGCTTGCGGAACAGCACGCCCATCTCCTCGACAAGTACCGGCATGATGCCTTCCGACGGCTCGTCGAGCAGGATCATCTTCGGCTTGGCGATGGTCGCACGGGCGATGGCCAGCATCTGCTGCTCGCCGCCCGACATGGTGACACCTTCCTGGTCGAGACGTTCCTTGAGGCGCGGAAAGCTCTCGGCGATTTCCTCGATGGCTTCACGTTCATCGATCTTGCCCGCGCTGGCGACGAGGCCGAGCTGCAGATTCTCGCGCACGGTGAGACCGGGAATGATCCGGCGCTCTTCGGGCACGTAAGCGAGGCCGAGCCGGAACCGGTCATGCGCCTTCATCGACACCAGATCGTGGCCATCGAAGGTGATGCTACCGGTGGTCTTCGACATCAGCCCCATGACCGAACGGATCGTGGTGGTCTTGCCGGCACCGTTGCGGCCAACGAGTGCCACGACCTCGCCCTGCGCCACTGAGATCGAGACCCCGTGAAGCGTATGGCTGGCGCCGTACCAGGCGTTCAGGTCTTTGGTTTCAAGCATAGCCATCGTTCTGTCCCAGATAGACGCGACGGACCTCGGGGTCCGTCTGAATGTCACGCGGTGAGCCGTCCGCAATCAGCCGGCCGTGATGCAGTACCAGGATCCGGTCGCTGAGGCCGAGGATCATCTTCATCTTGTGTTCGACCAGCAGGATAGTGCGCTCCGCTGCCAGCTTCTCCAGCAGCGCCACCATTTCCTTGGTCTCTTCCGGCCCCATGCCCGCGGTAGGCTCGTCCAGCAACAGCACTTCCGGATTGGAGATCAGCGCGATGGCGATTTCCAGCGCCCGCTGCTGACCATGCGCCAGAAACTTCGCGGTCTCGTCACGCTTGGCGACCAAACCCACCGCATCGAGCGCGGCATCGGCCCTGGCATCCAGCTCGGTGAACTTGTTGCGGTTGGTCCAGATATTGTAGCGCGAACGGCTGGCTTGTGCCGCGACGCGGACATTCTCGTGGACGCTGAGATCCGGGAAGATGTTGGTGATCTGGTAAGAGCGCGCAATGCCCCGATGCACGAACTCATGCTGCTTCGTGCCCTTGAGGTCCGCGCCCTTGAAGCGGATCGATCCGCTGGAGGGCGTCAGCACACCGGACAGCACGTTGAAGAACGTGCTCTTGCCGGCGCCGTTGGGGCCGATGATGGAAGTGACGCGACCGGGCCGGAACTCCGTCGTCACGCCTTGCAGCGCGACGAAGCCACCGAACCTCACTCCGATATCGTTGACGGCGAGAAGCGGCGCGTTCATCGCATGACCCTTGTGAGAAATGTACCCCAGATGCCCTTGGGCAGAAACAACACGAACAGCACGAAGATGGATCCGACGATGATCTGCCAGTGCGATGTCCACAGCGAGAACACGTCTTCCATCACCAGGAAAACCAGTGCGCCAATGAACGGGCCGAAGAAGCTGCTGGCGCCGCCGAGCAGCGTCATCATCACAATCATGCCGGATGACAGATAGTGCAGTGAGTCCAGCGGCACGAAGGCCAAATGCAGCGCCGACATGGTGCCGCCCAGCGCGCAGATCGTGCCCGACAGGGTGAATGACAACAGCTTGGTGCGCTCGACATTGTAACCGCAGGTCCGGGCGCGCCGCTCGTTCTCGCGGATCGCCTCGATGGCTGCGCCGAAGGGAGAATTGAGAATGCGCGAGACCAGCCATAGCGCCAGCGCCGCGAACACCATCAGCACATAGTATTTGTTGACCGGATCGAGAAAATTGATCTCGAACCCGAATAGATTGATCTTGTTGACGGTGAAACCGCGCAATCCGTTCTCGCCACCCGTCCAGGATGGCGTCTGGAGCGCCACGTAATAGACGAGCTGCGCGAGCGCGAGCGTCACCATCGAGAAGTAGATGCCGCGCGTGCGCGTGGATAGCGCGCCCATGATGAAGGCCAGCAGTGCGCCGCCAATAACGCCCATCAGCACGGCGAGATACCACGGAACGCCGAACTGACCGATGGCGATGCCGGTGATGTAAGCTCCGGTGCCGACAAATGCCGCATGGCCGAATGACAGCAGGCCGGTATAGCCGAACAGCAGGTTGTAGCCGACGGCCACAACGCCATAGATCAAGACATTGACCGCCAGTGCCTTGGACGGCAGCAGCCAGGGTAACAGACAGAGTGCGAGGATCGACAAGGGAACGCGATATTTGGTCATGAGCGATTTGAAGCGCACAGACCTACGCATGCTTGCAGAAGGGGGAACGGCCAGCGCCGGAGATGTCATGGTCCGCTCCGTTACGCGAGTTTGCCGAACAGGCCCTGCGGCCGGATCAGAAGAACAATGGCCATCAGCGCGAACATCACGATGGTCGCCATTTCCGGCGCGAACAGCGCCGTCATGCTGATCACGACGCCGACCAGGAGACCGGCGACGATCGAGCCGAGCAGCGAGCCGAGACCACCGATCACCGTCACGACGAAAGCTTCAGCCAGTACCAGTGCGCCCATTTCCGGATTGACTGACCGCATCGGCCCGGACAGCACGCCACCCAGCGAGGCCAGTCCAACGCCGAGACCGAACACCAGAAGCCAGACCTTGCTGATGTCGACCCCAAGCACCTTCATCATGGTCGGATCGCGCGCGCCGGCGCGCACGATCAGGCCGAACTTGGTCTTCTCGAGCCCGAGCCACAGCAGCACCACGACAAGGAACACGACACCGACGACGAAGATGCGATAGATCGGAAAGAATCCGACGCCGAGATCGACGACGCCGGTCAGTGACGACGGCGTCGGGAACGGAATGCCGTCGCTGCCGAATACGATCCGCACGCCTTCCACCAGCACATAACTGAGGCCGAAGGTCAGCAGCAGCGGGTCATCGATCGAGCGGCCATAGAGCGGCCGTATCAGCACATACTCGATCAGCATCCCGAACGCACCGATCATGATCGGTGCGACAATCAACCCCCACCAGAAGCTCCCGGTGAGCGAGGCGACCCACAGCCCGGCATAGGCGCCGACCATGAACAATGCGCCATGCGCGAAATTCACCACGCCCAGCATGCCGAAGATGATCGACAGGCCGAGCGCGGTGATCACGAGGATCGCACCGAGGGCAACTCCAGAGAAGAGCTGCATCAGGATGAGTTCTGTATCCATGGGAAGGCGCGTACTTTCGTTTAGGTGGGGAAGCCGAGTTCGGTGCAGCTGCGCAGCACATCTTCGGATGGCGCGTCATTGGCGAGGATGCTGAACAGGTCGCTGTCGCTCTTCATGTCGGCCTTTTTCTTCGACTCGAGCACGAGCACCGACTGTACCGACTGGTGATCGCACTTCCGGTAATATTGCGGGCCCTTGGCGACGTCATATTTCAAGGCTTCCAGCGCCGCGATCACCTTGTCAGTGTCAGTACCGCCGGCCACCTGCATCGCCTGCAGCAGCGACGAGACGCCAGTGTAGCCGTAAGCGCCGTAGTCGGTCGGAATCGCGCCGCTATTGGCCGCACGATAAGCATCGTTGAACGCCTTGGCGCTCGGCAACTGGCTCTCGAGGCCCCAATAGTAGTTTGAGCCACCAACGACGCCCTCGAACACTTCCGGGCTGACTGCCAGACGCTGATTGTGCAGCAGCACCGGGACGACGATCCTGGACTGCTGCTTGAGGCCGAAATCCACCGCCTGCTTGATGGAATTGGCCTGGTCGCGGCCGAAATTGCTGATGCACAGCACGTCGGCACGCATCGAACGCAGGCGCGGCATGAAGGTCGAGTAATCGGCCGCGCCGAACGGATGCATGATCTCGCCGACGGTCTCGGCGCCAATTGCGGCCTGTGCGCGTTTGAAGCCGCGCAGCATTTCATGGCCATAGGCATAGTCGGCTACAAGATGTGCGACCTTGGTGCCCTTCTTGAAGGCGTGACGCGCCACCGCGCCAGCGGTCATCGTCGGGTTGAGCGCCTCATGGAACGTATATTTGCTGAAGTCCTTCACCTCATTGATGGTGTCGGACTGGCTGATCGAGACGTAGAGTACGCCGCGCGCGCGGGTGACTTCATTGACAGCGAGCTGCACCGCGCTGGACAGCGATCCGACGATCGCATGCACCTTGTCCTTCTCGATCAGTTCGAGGGTGCGCGTCGCCGCCTCGCCGCCATTGAGTTTGTCGTCGCGCACCAGCAGTTCGACCTTGCGGCCATTGACGCCGCCCTTGTCGTTGAACTGCTTGACTGCGAGTTCGGCGCTCTTGACCTGATCCTTGGCCTCAGCCGCGAACGGGCCGGTCAGGGGCGTCGGAAAGCCGATGCGGATCGTGTCGTCAGCCGCGCGTGCGATCCACGGCATAGCGACGACGCTCGCGCCGGTGCCGAGTGCAGCCAGCACGTGACGACGGGAGATGTGATTGCGCGTGGTGCCTCGAATATCCTTCGTCATGATGTCCTCCGTTTGATTTCTTTTATGGGTCAGATGTGTCCAAGCGCCTTGAGTATTCGTGCAGGTGTCATCGGCACCTGCGCGACCGTGCCTCCGAATGGCTTCATCGCATCATTCATCGCATTAAGCGCTGCTGCTGATGCCGCAGCCGTCCCCGCCTCGCCGACACCCTTGGCGCCGAGCTGGGTGTCCAGGGTCGGCGTCTCCACATGGCCGATTTCGATATCGGGCATCTCCACCGCCATAGGCACGAGATAATCGGCAAGCGAGCCATTGGTGAGCTGGCCGTTGTCCCCGTAGACGCATTCCTCGAAGAAGGCCGCGCCAAGGCCCTGCACGACGCCACCGCGGATCTGCTCGTCGACCAGCAGCGGATTGATCACCCGACCACAATCCTCGACCACCCATAGCTTGAGTATCTTGACCAGGCCGGTCTCGACATCGAGTTCGAGATGGCAGGCCTGAACGCCATTGGTGAATGCGAACGGATAGCCCTGCGGCGCATGATGATGCGCGACCGAGAGTTGCGCCTGGGTGCCGGGCGGCAGCGTGTCCGAGCGGAAATAGGCGATGCGCGCGATCTCGGAGAGTTCAATACGCTGTTGGGCGGTCGCGGCATCCACGATCCAGCCGCCCTGGATGTCGAGCTTCTCCGATTCGTCTTGCAGGATGGCCGCGGCCACCGCCAGCACATTGGCCTTCAGCTTCCTGGCCGCCTGCAACGCCGTTTCACCGCCGATGCCGGCGCCACGGCAGGCGTAGGTCGCGCCGCCATGCGGGGTGGTGTCCGTATCGCCTGTCATCACCTTGATGCGATTACGATCGACGCCGAGATGTTCGGCAACGATTTGCCCGATGATGGTTTCGGTACCCTGCCCGAGTTCGGTCACTGAAATCGAGCAATGAACATCCCCGGACGGCGTGACCTTGATTATGGCGCCGTCCTGCGACGAGATGCGCGCGCCGCCGACGCCATAGAATGCCGGGCCGGGATTGGTGATCTCCACGAAACTCGCAATGCCGATACCGCGATGAATGCCTTTGGCTCGCAGCTCGGCCTGCTCGGCGCGCAGCCCGTCATAGTCCATCATCGCCTTCACCTTGGCGAGGCAGGCGTGATGGGACAGCGCCTCGAACTGATAGCCGGTCGGGGACGTGCAGGGATAGGCATCGTCGGGGATCAAGTTGCGGCTGCGGATGTCGAACACATCCTGCGCCGTCCTGTCGGCGATCAAGTCTACCAGGCGCTCGGTGACGGTGCAGGCCACCGGGTGCCCGACGGCCCGGTACTGACTCATCTGCACCTTGTTCTGGAACACCACCTGCAGATCGGCGCGGTAATTCCTGAACGTATAAGGCGCGCCCATCAGGCGATAGACCTGATTGCCTTCAACGACACTGGTGCGCGGATAGGCGGAGAATGCGCCGATGCCGGTGACATCCTCCACATCCATCGCCAGGATATTGCCATCCGCATCCGCCGCCATGCGGGCACGGACGCGATGATCACGCGCGTGAATGTCGGACACGAAAGATTCGACACGATCGGCAACGTATTTGACGGGGCGGCCAAGCATCATGCTGAGCCCGACCACCGCCATGTCCTCGTGATACACGTGCAACTTCATGCCGAAGGAGCCGCCGATATCCGGTGCGATCACGCGCACGCGGGATTCGGGGATACCGTAGTGGCGAGCATAGATGTCCTGAAATTGATAAGGCGTCTGCGTGGCATGATGGACCGTCAGCTGCCCCTCACTGGCATCGTAGTCAGCGATGATCGCGCGCGGCTCCATGGTCACCGCGGTATGCCGGCCGAAGTGAAATTCTTCTTCCACCACATGGGCTGCGTTGGCGAAGATCTCCTCGACGCCGCCAGTATCGATCTTGCCGTGGAAGCAGAGGTTGCTGCCCAGTTCCGGCGAAATTACCGGCGCCCCCGGCGCACGTGCGGCATCGATATCGACAATGGCTGGCAGCTCGTCGAATTCGATCGAGACCGCCTCGGCGGCATCCTCGGCCAGCGCGCGCGTATCTGCCACGACCGCAACCACCGCCTGACCGGACCAGACCACCTTGTCGATCGGCAGCGGCAGCTGCGGCGGCGACTTCATGCCCTTGAAGTGATCCATGGCACCGACCCATGGCGTGCAAAGCTTGGCGAGGTCCTCGCCGGTGGCCACCAATCGCACGCCGGGCATCCCGCGCGCGGCCTGCGCATCGATCGAGACGATGCGGGCATGCGCATAAGGGCTGCGCACATAAGCGACATGGAGCATGCGCGGCAGCGTCATGTCGGTGACATAGCGCCCACGGCCGGCCAGCAGCCGCTTGGCATTCGGCCGCGGCACCGAACGGCCGATATAGGAATTCGGACGGTCGAGTGAGGTCAGTGCACTCATGCGCCCACCTCCTCGTCCTGTGCGGCAGAGACGCCCTCGTAGCGCTTGCGCGCGACCATCTCGATCGCATCGACGATCGCTTCATAGCCGGTACAGCGACAATAATTGCCCGACAGCGCGTCGCGAATCTCTTCGCGCGACGGCACGCCGGGCTGCGACAGCAGGCTGTGTGCCGTCATCAGCATTCCGGGCGTACAGAATCCGCATTGCAGCGCATTGCGTTGATGGAACGCCTCCTGCAGATCGGCAATCGCTGCGCGCTCCGACAGGCCCTCGACCGTCTCGATGGTCGAGCCGCTCGCCTGCACCGCAAAGGTCAGACAGGAATGCACGACACGGCCGTCCAGCACGACGAGGCATGCGCCGCAGACGCCCATCTCGCATCCGGTATGAGTGCCGGTGAGCTCCAGTGTCTGTCGCAGAAAATCCGCCAGCGTATTGCGCGGTTCGATGCTGCGCGACACCTGGCTGCCGTTCACCGTCATCGTGACTTTGACGAGATCGCTCATGGCGCCTGCCTCGCGATCTGGCCAAGCAGACGCCCGAGCAGAACCCGCGCAAGATGGCGCTTCATTGCCGGCGGCACGTGCTCGTCTTCCGGGGGATCGATGTCGTCGCCGACGAGCGCCTGCGCCGCAGCGATGGCGGCCTGGTCCAACCGCTTGCCCATCAGGCTGTCCTCGGCCTGCCGCGCACGGATCGGTGTGCTGCCAACGGAAAAGAACGCAATGCGAATCTCTTCAACCACGTCATCCGCGAATTCCGCCAGAATCCCGCAGCCAACCAGCGCAAAATCGCCGCGGCGGCGCGCAAGCTCGTGAAAGGCCCAGCGATGGCCGGGCCTGACCACCGGCACATGAATGGCAACGAGAAGCTCGCCCGGTTCGATCGCGGTCTGAAACAGATCGACAAAGAAATCATCGGCGGCGACGCGGCGCGTACCGTCGCGATTGGCGATCTCAAGCTCGGCGCCCAGCGCCAGCGTCATCGCCGGAAATTCGGAGGCCGGATCAGCATGAGAAATGCTGCCGCCGAGCGTACCCTTGTTGCGGATCGCCGGATGCGCCACATGCGGCGCGGCCTCGCTGTAAAGCGGCGCGTGCATGCGAATCAAAGGATCGGCCAGCACTTCGCAATGGCGCGTCAACGCACCGATCCGCAACCAGTCGCCCTGCAGTTCAACGCCGCGCAACGTCTCGATATGAGCAATGTCGATCAGCAATTGCGGAGCCTGCAGACGCAAGGCCAGCGCAGGCACGAGACTCTGACCGCCCGCGATATAGCTCGCGTCCTCGCCAGAACCCTCGAATGCCTCCAACGCCTCCATCACCGTGGAGGGCCTGGCATAGCTGAACGCCCGCGCCTTCAAGCCTGAACTCCCGACCGTTTCACCCGCGCCAAATTTTGTGACCATTTGGTCTGAAATCTAGATCACGCGGAATTGCCCCGGTCAACTTAAAATGACCATTTGGTCTCTTTTTCGAATTGGGTTATTCAGAACTCCCGCAAACTGAAGCCAAAATGGCCAAAAAACCCATCAAGTCAGCCAAAAAGCCGCCGCGCCGCAACATGCGGGCGGCCGAGCGCGAGCGCTTCATCGTCGATGAGGCCGTGAAATTTTTCGCCGAACAGGGCTTTGGCGGGCAGACGCGCGAACTGGCAAAACGCATGGGCATCACCCATTCGGCGATCTACCGACACTTCCCGAGCAAAGAGGCGTTGATCGAACGCGTCTATGAAGAGATTTACCTGAGCCGCTGGTCGCCCTCGTGGGCTGGCCTGATCCAGGATCGCACGCTTTCGCTGCAGGCACGGCTGTCGCGCTTCTATCTGGAGTATGTCGAGCAGGTCTTCGAATACAATTGGGTGAGAATCTTCGTCTTCTCCGGAATGAAATCGTTCGACATCACCAAGCGCTACCTTCAGATCGTCCGCACCCAGATCATCGAGCCGGCCTGCTGCGAACTCCGCCACGATCTGAAGCTCCCGTCGATCGAAGAGGTGCCGCTTTCAGAACGCGAGATCGAACTGTTCTGGGGATTGCATGGCCGTATCTTTTACATGGCCATCCGGCGCTTCGTTTACGACACCCCTACACCCGAGCGGCTCGACGACATCGTAACGGACGCAGTCAGGGTGTTTCTCGACGGCTCAAAACAACTGATGCCCGAGCTTGTGCAAGCGGCATCGTGACGTTGCGACCCTGTGCGACCGCCCTCTTTGGCGATTAGCGCGGTTGTTTCTTGATCTCATCCGAACGCTTGCGATCCCGATAGACCCGCATCGGAACCGCGGCTTCGCCGAGGCTGTTATCGATCGGCCTGCACGACTATCGATCAGCACAGCCGCGCCGACGGACTGATCAAGTTGATCTGAAGTACATTTACGGAGTCTGGCTCTGCCCGAACATTGATGTAGCTCGGCTACGGGTGCGCGTTTTTTCTGCCGAAGGTAGTGAAATCGTACCACGCAGGTATTACTGGCTTTCCGGCGCGCCACACTCGAAGTGAGCACTGCCGCGGCAGAGGAGAGAATCTTGCTATCGTTGTCGCAAGCACAACTGCCGTAGAGGAAGCCGAAACGCGCATCATCGAGTATCATTTCTCTCGGCGAGTCTTATTAGCGCGTTGTGTAGTTCGCTTACCTATCGGGGCTGTTGAGAAATACCACTGCGAACACGCTATAAATCTTTGCGCACCGCGCTACCGCAGCTCTGATACCAGTCTCCAAGTTTCAGCACAATAAACTCACTGTTTTGCCCATTGCTGCGCCAAACTCCCGCCTCAAACGTAAACAAACGTTAATCCACGGGCGCTTCGATCGAAGCTAATGCAGAACTGTAGTTACGTACCTGCACTTTCTTTTACGAAGTTTCTTGGGGGCTTCGTCAACACAATACAGGGGAACGGTATTGGCAACTTTACACTTCGCTTCCGGTAATAACATCAACGCGCAAGGTACATTCACTCCAGCTCAGGCAGGCTTCAATCTCGCCGACGTTTCGTCGGTCGAGGAAGTGAACGCTTTGCCGGCAGGCGTGAAGGGCCTCGTCTGGCTCGATCAGGGTGATGGCGTCACCCAAAGCTTCATCGACGCTGTGAAACCTTACATCGGTAATCCCAACGTCTACGGTTTCTTCCTCAAGGACGAACCAGATCCCACGGGGCAGTGGAATACCCTCGTGACCGCTGCAAACCTAAAGGCAGAGTCCGACTGGATTCACGCCAACGTACCGGGCGCGAAGACGTTCATCACCATGATGAACATGGGATCTTCAGAGAATCCCAGCTTCGCGAATACCTATACTCCGGAGAACACCCACATCGACCTCTTCGGAATCGATCCGTATCCGGTGCGGTCGGATAGCTCGACAGTCGACTACAGCATGATTGACAAGACTGTTGCTGCCGCCAAAGCCGCCGGAATTCCGGAGGCCAGCATGGTCCCGGTATTTCAGACATTCGGCGGCGGTAACTGGGTCACCGATCAGGGTGGTCACTATGTGATGCCGACCGCCGCGCAGGAACAGCAAATGCTCGCCCATTGGGCATCTGTCGTTCCCAATCCGGCTTTCGACTACGCTTATGCCTGGGGATCGCAGAACGGAGACCAGGCGCTCGAAAACTCGCAAGCGCTCCAGAACGTATTTCTGCAGCACAATACGAGCACGACGACGACGGGTTCGACATCGACTGGAAGCACGACTCCGGCTGACACGTCGAGCAGCAGCCCGACGACACCGGTCGACACGTCGCATAGCGACACCTCGACGGGCACGACGTCTTCGAGCGATTCTTCGACGACGCCCACGACCTCCCAGCCAACAACGACGGCGCCGACCACCGATACCAGCAGTTCCGGGCACAACTACCATCACAAGGCTGACTCATCCCAGTCGACAGATGGAAGCACACCGTCCGGATCCGGAGGCGGACACCATCACCACTCGTCAGCCGCAACCGGGTCCGTGAGCGCAGCAGCGGATACCGCTTCCAGCAGCGTTACCGACACTGCGTCGGTCGATACGTCCACAACGACGGACTCGACCTCGTCGACCGGCACTTCGACTGCGCCCACGACCTCCCAGCCAACGACAGCGGCTCCGACCACCGATGTCAGCAGCTCTGGGCACAACCACCATCACAAGCTGGACTTCTCCCAGCTGACCGATGGAAGCACGTCATCCGGAGGTGGACACCATCACCACGGATCCGCGGCAACCGCGTCCGTGAACTTTGCAGCGGACACCGCTTCCAGCAGCGTTGTCGACACCTCGACTGCGGCGGCTACCACCGAGCCGACGACGACGGCTCCGACCACCGACGTCGGCAACTCCGGGCACAACCAGCATCACGGGCTGGACTTCTCCCATCTCACAGATGGGAACAAATCGTCCTGGGGTGGTCATCATCAGCAGGCATCCGCTTCGCCCGCTGCAATCGCAGCAGCGACGGCTGCAACGGATACGGCTTCGAGCGACGTCACCGACGCAACTCTGGCGCCGCATCTGGATCTCGCCAGCCTCCACAACAACCATCATGTGGATCACCATTCGTGGCACTGGTAAGCCCGCAGAACTGAATTTGCGGTAAAGAACGACATATGCGCGGTGATCCGCGCATATGAAAGCGACTTGGGGGGCCTTCATGGCCCCCCATTTGGGGATCATCGCGACCCGTATGGTCGCGAGAGGAATGCGTCTCGCGCAGTGCGGGATGTGTTGCGTACGAGCGCATTCGCGCTCGCTTCTTCGCATATGGCTTCTCTAACGTTAGCGCCGTCCGATTCGGGCGGCCTGGATACACACATGTATACTTCGACAAGACCGCCCGCACTTGCGGATGCGTTCCGCCAGATACGGCCAGGCCTGATTGCCGCGGGCGGGCTGTCTATCTTCATAAATCTCCTGGTGTTCGTTTCGCCGCTCTACACGATGCAGATCTACGATCGTGTGCTGACGAGCCGGAACGCGATGACACTGTTGATGCTCTCGCTGATTGCGCTCGCGCTTTTCATCAGCTACGCGGCACTCGAACACTTTCGCAGCCGCGTTCTGGTTCAGACCGGAATGCGCTTCGACCAGTTGCTCTCAGGAGAGGCTTTCGAAACAGCACTTGCGCAGGCGGTGCGCACGGGCAGCTCGCATCATGTTCAGCTGCTGCGCGATGTCGATACATTGCGTGACGTTCTTTCCGGCGGCGTGATCACGTCGCTGATGGATGTGCCCTGGACCCCGATTTTTCTCGGCATGTGTTTTCTCCTTCATCCGTCGATCGGCCTCGTTGCCCTGACGGGCGCGCTGGCCATCCTTGCGCTCGCCTTTCTCAATGAGCGCGCGACCAAAGCGCCATTGATCGCGGCCTCGTTCAAGAATCTCCACGCTCTGGACCGGTTGACCTCATCGCTTCGCAACGCGGAAGCGATTCGGGGACTCGGAATGGGACCCGCCGTGCGTGCTGCATGGAGTGCCACCCGTGGTCAGGCACTCGTTGAAGGCACCAAGGCCGGAGAGCGCGGCGGCACCTTGATCGCAATCTCGAAGTTTCTGCGGATGGCGCTTCAGGTGGCCATTATGGGTGTGGGAGCTTACCTCGCAATCCATCAGGAGATTTCGGGAGGCGTTCTCTTCGCCGCGTCCTTGATTATGGGTCGTGCTCTCGCGCCGGTAGAGGCGGCTGTCGCGCAGTGGAGAGCGCTCATCTCCGCGCGCACGTCATTTTCCCGCCTCGACGAAGCCCTGCGAACTCGGGCGACGGAAAGACAACCGACGCGGCTGCCGCCTCCGGTCGGCGACATCTCCGTCGAGGCTTTGACCGTCATGGTTCCGGGATCGCAATTGGCGGCGATTGCCGATGTCACTTTCCGGCTGACCGCTGGTGAAGTTGTTGCGATCGTCGGCGCGTCCGGCTCCGGCAAATCATCCCTGGCGCGTGCATTGGTGGGAGCCTGGCCAGCCGCGCAGGGTTGCGTGCGTATCGACGGAAATGACATCCGGCATTTCGACGCCAGCTTCCTTGGGCAAAGTCTCGGCTACCTGCCGCAGGATGTTGAACTGTTCGCCGGCACTGTGCGCGACAATATCGCTCGCTTTCGTGACGGCGCCCTGGATGAGCAGGTCGTCGAGGCTGCCCAACTGGCCTCGGCGCATGCGATGATCCAGCGGCTGCCGCAGGGCTACGACACTGTCATCGGAGAAAACGGGGCCGGTCTTTCCGGCGGCCAGCGACAACGCATCGGATTGGCCCGCGCTCTTTTTGGCAGGCCCGTCTTCGTCGTGCTCGATGAACCAAATGCCAATCTGGACGGCGACGGCGATCGTGCTCTGGCTGACGCCATCCAAATGCTCCGCAAGCAACGCGTGACGATCGTGATCATCAATCACAGACCCAATCTTCTTTCATTGGTCGACAAGATTGTTTTCATGCATGACGGCCGCATCGGGCGCGCAGGCACGCGCGAAGAGCTTCTTCCCTTGCTCCTTGGTGAGACCGTTGCGCCCATACGCCGCGAGTCCCGGGGGGCGGTGGAAGATCATCGAGCTGACAGGGTTTCACGCCACGCGCCATTCTCAAATTCGGCGCGGCCTGTCCATGTGACGAGGCAATGATGAAGATTACCAGATTGCGAGCAGAGATTGCTGCTCAGGACGAACTCGCGCGACTCCTCAGACGTTTGAGCAATGGCGGCCACGCGTTTCGCAGGTCCGACGTCTTGCACCGATTCAGCGAGATCAAGAAGCGGTCGCTGACCTGGCTCTCAAAAGTATGGCTGTCGATATTCCAGAACCGCGACGCTGGAAGCGCAAATGGCGACCCATCGGGCGATTGGCGCACTCCGGCGAGACGGGGCTTTGGTATCGTCTTCCTGACCTTCGTTGTGTTTGGCGGCTGGGCTGCCCTGGCATCGATTGATGGTGCCGTCGTGGCCCCGGGCTCGATCGTCGTCGAGAGCGACCGTAAGACTGTCCAGCACCTTGAAGGCGGCATTGTCAAAGATCTGATGGTGACGGGCGATGCGCATGTCGAGCAGGGGCAGGTGCTGTTGCGCCTCGAACCAACTCAGGACCGGGCACGGGAGGAGATGGCCCGTTCGGCGGTGTATTCGGCAATCGCGGAAGAGGCGCGCTTGCGTGCGGAAGCCGATGGGGCCGACACAATCACGTTCCCATCCGAACTAACGCAGAAGGTCTCCGACCCCTCCGCGCTACGCGCCATCGGTGATCAGAAGCGGCGGTTCGAGGAACGCCGCGCTGCGCGAAAGATCGAGGTCTCTATTCTTGAGGAGAAAATCGGACAAGCGCAGCGCCAGATCCAGGGCAACGCTGCGCAAAGCAAAGCCGCACGAGCGCAGTTCGACAGCATGGCGCAGGAATATACCAAGCTCAAGCCGCTCGCCGACCAGGGAATCGTTCCGTTCGCGCGGATTGCGACTCTGGAGCGCTCCAAATCCGACCTTGAGGGGCGGATTGGTTCATACGAGGCCGACATCGCGCGCTTCGGACGGATCATCGACGAGGCGCGGCTGCAGATCAACCAGGTCGGCCAGAAAGTTCTGGAGGAAGCCACCGGCAAGCTTGCCGACACCCGCGCTCAGCTCGCCGACGCGCGCGAGAAGCTACGCATGGCCGCCGACGTTCTCGGTCGGATGGATGTCCGTGCACCTCGCTCCGGACGTATCGTCAATCTGAAAGTCCACACAGTCGGCGCGGTGATTAGGCCGGGTGACGTCTTGATGGAGATCGTGCCCGACAACGACCTTCTCGTGGTGGCCGCGAAAGTATCTTCTCTCGACGTCAATCATGTACAAATCGGCATGCCTACGGAAGTGCGGCTTCCCTCGTTCAAGGCTCGCTCGACGCCGATCGCCATCGGCGAGGTTCTCTCGGTGGCGGCGGACGCGCTTCGCGACGAAGCCACGCACCAGCCTTACTATGAAGTCAAGGTTTCAGTTGAAGTAACGAAATTTCCCGAGAAAATTCGCGAAAAACTGAAACCAGGCATGATGGCCGACGTGCTGATCGCGACTGGTGAACGCACCGTTCTTGCCTATCTCATGCAACCGATGACCGACGCGATACGACGCGGTATGCGGGAGGACTAAGGAGACCTACCGGCGTCGCGACTTGCCGGGGCCTGCCGCCGGTCGGTCAGGGCGCGGGCCAGCTGCATGCTGTCGCTATCTTGCGCCGGACAGAATCCAGACCGACCAGTTGAAACGTACTTTCATATGGCGGAGCTTTCCCAACGTGGACCCTAACGAGAAGTTGGCTGCCTTCCGGCATTGAGCGGAGCAAGCGAACAACGTCGCCCGGAAAGGCAAGACCTTTCCCCGTTTCCAACGCCCGCCAGCGCTGTTCAACAACTGGCTCTTCGTTGATCCGGTGCGCGACCTTCACCTCGCCATCCGCGCCCTGCTTCCAGGATCCCGTTGTGGAAATGGTCAGCTCTGTGCGATGGGCGCGGCAATGGATGGCGAGCGCGGAAGCAGCATTTTGCGATGCTGTGCGCGCTGCCATCTGCGCCTCAATCTGCGGCTGATAATCCACCGGAGAGGTGGTCTCGCTGATGATCCAGTTCGGACTTGGAGACGGCGTGGCAGCATGGGTTTCGGTCATCTCCCCCAACAGCTCATCGACGCACTTCAAGCGCTCCATGCCTTCAAACTGTGAGCAGGTCTTCAAGCGATCTATGGCGCCACCGGTTTGAGCACACACAGCCTGGCTCATAACCAAGAGCACAGCCAGACCGAGAGTACCCGTGTCCTTCATGGGGACCGTCCCGCTGTTACGGCCTGCGGAAGATCAAGCCATTCCTGCGCCGGCTTAAACCGGGCGAGGCTCGGCACGCTGGCCCGCAGATTGACCTCTTTCCATTTCGGATCGAAACCAGGGGACTGCAACCGGTCGAACCGACCAAACAGGTGATCTACAAGGCGCGCCATGCGCCGGTATCGGTCAGACTGTTGTGGCCAGTTATAGGCCGCAAGAATGGTGGGGACTGCAATCGTCGCTATCCGCTCACCTTTCGGCACCAGACTCGGATAGTCCGCCGCGTCGATGGACGATGGAAGATAGTAGTCCTCAAATTTGGCGCTGTATTCGACGGGAAGGAACTTGAATCCGGGATCCCAGCGTCCCTTCAGAAAGGCGTCCACGGGCTTTGACGTCACAAACACAACGGCCGCGATTTCTCCGCGCTTCATTTGCTCCAATGCGACCTGGTGCGGAATGAACATCTTTTCCACGTTCAGTCCCAGCCGACTGAAGATCAGCGGACCGGAATAGGCGGCTGCCGTGCCTTGCGTATTGAAATTGACCTTTTTTCCCTTGAGCTCTTCGAGCGACCGGATCTCCGGCCGGACGAATATGTGCAGTTCCGACGGAAAGAGGTTCAGAACGTAGGTGATGCGCCGCTCGATAGACGGAACTTGAGCTTTATATTCCTCAAGAGCGTCCGTGTTGATGATCGCCGCATCAACGCCTCTAAGATACAGCAACGAATTGACGTTTTCCGTTGCTCCGCGCGTCACGATCGGGAGGACGTGAAGCTTATCCTCCTCATTTACGACGCGAGCGACCTCTGCCGCGAGACGAAGCGGAGCGCCTTCAATGAGCCCGCCAGCGAGGCCGACAGTCCATGCATTGATGCGCTCTTTCGCGGCCGTTTCGGTCCTTTTCGCCGCCGCCGTAGCCTGCGTCTCGCGCGTCGGGAGAGATTGGGCATGGGCAGCCAGTTGCAGCCCGAACGCCGCTAATGCCATAGCAAATGAGAACTTGATGAGCGACATGCGACTCTCCATTCTCGGGATGACCATCCAGGGCTGACGCGTCAGGAGCTGGCAGCTATTTCAGCGACTCAATCCTCGCCTTCGCATCCTCAATGCCGCCCGCCTGTGCCTTTTCATACAGTTCACGTGCCTTTCTGGAATCACCGAGGACCCCACGAGCGCTCCACGATTTCAGGACGCGGGCGTCGTAGGTCTCCGCGAGCATAAAGGCGGCTCGCGCGCTGCCATGTCCAAGAGCGTGTTCAAGCAATGGGCGCGCCCCGCTGATGTCAGCTTGCCGGAGCAATGCGTTGGCCCGAACAAGCAGTCTCTGTTCGTCCGTCACAGAATAGGGAGCGACACTCGCCAGCACGGTTGCCTCTGATGCCACGGCGACTTGCGGCTCAACACCTGGCACGGCTTCGCGAGCGGTCGACCGTGCTTGCGGTGGCGTTTCCAACACGGACGATCGTTCCGCATATAAAGCGACGGCCTGAGTGGAAGCCCACTGCGGCAAGGCGCTCTTTCCCTCGGGCGTCTTCGCGCGGGGCTCCGCTGTTCCTTCGTTCCGGCCAGAGGGGGCGGGTTGGCGCGAAGCGAGAGTCTGAGAAGCACGCACGGCAGCAAGCTTACGGTTTTCCGCCTCCAATTGGTTCTTAACGAGAGCAAGCTCCTGCACAAGTGCGTCAGCACGCTCGCGCTCGCTGGCAAGAGCTCGCTTCTGCTCTGCTACCGTGGTGTTGCTGGCCTCCGTCACCCGAAGCAGCTCAGCGTGTGCCGCCGCGAGACGGCTGGCATGCTCCTCGATTTGCTGACGCGCCGAGGAGAGCTCGCGGGCGACTGCCTCGGTCCGACTGCGCTCCTTTGCAGATGCGCGCTCTTGTTCGACCTTCGCAGCCTCGACAATCTGCACAGCCTCCGGCGTCGCGGCACGCGCCGCGTCGAGCTCCGCCCGGAGGGAGATCAATTCACGCTTGAGGGCTGCCGCTCCGTCTTGTTGCTGTTTAAGCTGCAGTTCGAGCGCCTGCTTTTGTTCGATCTCCGCCGCGGAGGCTTTTGCGGCGTCCGAAGCTGCGATCCGCATCGTGTCGAGTTCCGCCCGAAGGGAAGCAAGGTCATGAGCGAGCGCGTCTGCCTTTCCCCGCTCCTGCAGTTCGAGCGCCTGCTCTTGCTTGATCTCTGCCTCGGTGGCTTGCACAGCTTTCGAGATCACGATCCGCGCCGCGTCGAGTTCCGTCCGAAGGAAGGTAAGCTCACGCATAAGGTTGATTGTTTTTTCTCGCTCCTGTTCGAGCGCTTGCGTTTGCCTGATCCCTACCTCGATGGCTTGGCCAAATTCCTTTTCCTTGCCTGCCGCCCGCGCCGTCTCGAGTTCCGCTCGGAGGAGCGCAAGGTCACCCGCAAGGGCGTCTGCCCTAGCTCGCTCTTGATCAAGCCCGTCTCTTGGCATGGTGCTGGTCGCTTCAGCCGCCGGCTGCTCCGCGTCGAGTTCTGCTCGGGGGCGCGCAACAAGCACAGGTGCAGGGGTTGCCCTGTTCCGCTCCCGTTCAACGGCCAGTTCCTGCTCCCGTGTTTGAGCGGAGTCGGAGGCCTCCGCGCGGAATTTACTTTCACCGCATAGCCCGTCCGCCGCGGCGCCAATGAAGACCCACAGAATGCAAGCTATTACCGCAGACGAGGCACGCACGGCGGTTCGGCTTGTTACGCGAGAGCCCTCAACAGCTTTGGATCGCGGTAGCCAATGCGATGCTACCTCAACTGCCTGTGACCACATCGTGACAACTCAGGTGAGCTTTTATGCGTGTCCATTTTCATGACACAGCCTTCATCGGCCGTTTGTCGATGTAGCAATGGAAGTAATCACAACGAGGTAGCCGCACCAATCGCGGCAATTAAGTAGATCACGACTGTATTGTCCGAACCATTCTTGACCCGCCTGTTCGCGCACGACTACGCTGTAGCGCACGCTTGAGCCAGCACTCCCAGCACACTCAAGGAAACAACATGAACAGATCACTCGCCGTCTTCGCCAGCGTGGTTGTCATTGGGAGTATCTTGGTGCTGAGCACCCAAACCAGCGGCGCTGTAGAAATCAATACTTCTGCCAAGACTTCTGCCAGAATGAACGTTAACGCCAAGATGACCACTGCCGCCATCCGAACGCAGCCACATCGGCTCGTTGTACAGGTTGACGTCAATGACCCCGCGATAATGAATCTCGCTCTCAACAATGTCAGCAATGTCGCTCAGTACTACAGCGAGATCGGTCAAAAGGTTGGGATCGAAGTGGTCGCTTTTGGACCCGGACTGCACATGCTGCGAGATGACACTTCTCCCGTCAAAACGCGCATCAAATCCATGAGCGAAACCATACCACAGCTGACCTTTTCAGCATGCGGAAACACCCGTGAGAATATGTCAAAAGCTGAGGCGAAAGACATTCCTCTTATCTCGCAGGCCAAGGTCACCAAGTCCGGAGTGATACGGCTCATGGAGCTGCAAGAGCGAGGCTGGAGCTACTTGCGACCTTGATCCAGAGGAGTGCCTCTGCGATCTCCATCGCCTCGCTCCAATCTGTTGGATCTGTTGGTCGAAGATCAGGAACAGGACGACGTGATCGCTCGTTCGATGACCGGTCGGTTGACGGTCAGATGCGGATCGATAACGAGATCGAGATGGCCGCCAGCAATCGGAATGACCTCCAGTTTTGCAAACAGAGAGTCCCATCCGAGATGGGCCGGCACCCCCCGCCGGTTGCAAAGGAATAGCGTTCCGGTGATTGGCAGGCGAGGCTTAGCACTCGCCACCCAGCGGCCGAATTCCTGCATCCGGAGAATCTCCTCGAGTTCCAACTTGAGCATGAAACGGGTGTCGGACAGACGCGTCCAGATCCTCGCATCGAGAATTCTGCAAAACTTCACCTCCCAGCGGAGTCGGACAACGCATTTTGCGATGGAGCGACACAACATTCGGTACATCGTGACCCGGTGCGATCTAATCCGCTGCAACGTACGTGACACTGCTTCACGATAGTTGCGCCTGCGGGGGCCGATATTCGTATCCAGAATACCCAGAAATTTCACCGACCGGCCTTGTGCAATCAACCGGGCGGCCACTTCAAATGCCACGCCGCCGCCCAGAGAATAGCCGATCAGACTTATGTCGCCGCGAGGATGAACGGCGTTGATCTGCTCCAGAGCTGCCGCCGCCATGTGATCGACTGAACCACATCCGGTCAGGGCGGACGTCAAATCCGGGTAGCGGATCGGGATCACATGAGCCGTCTTGCTCAACTGCGCCCCGAACGCCGCCAGACTTGGGCCGTACCCCATCGAACCTGGCAACATCACAAGATGAGGGAGCAGGTCCTCGGCCGGTTGTTTCCGCGGTGCTTTACCTGCTGCAGCAACGATCTGAACCATATCGGCTGCGCTCATGTCCACCGTGAAGGCTTCCATGTTGAGCTCTTCACCGACCAGCTCTTCCAGCTCCATCACGCATCGCAGAAGCTTGAGGGAATCGCCACCTGCCTCGTCCCAACAGCCGACAACGTCGCTCGTGCCGAGAATCCGCGTCCATACCTGCGCCACCATTTTTCCGGCCTGCTTCAATTCGTCGGCTCCGGGTGGCTGAGGTGAGGGCGGACCTCTTCGGTTCTCGGCATCCAGCGCCTTGAGTTTCGCGACGTCTATCTTTCCGCCGGCGAGGCGCGGAAGTTCCGCGATTTCATGCAATCTGGTGGGGTGTAATGCGGAGGGAAGCGTCTGCCTGATGACGTCTCGAACGTCAGCCGTGAATGTTGCATTGGCTTCGGAGCCTGGCGATGCAAAAATAATCAACTCGTTTGAATCGGTGACGATGGCGACAGCGTCACTCACATAGGGAATTCTGCGGACGACAACCTCAAGTTCGGCGGGCTCGACACGCCGTCCATTGATCTTGAGCTGACGCCCCTTTCGCCCCAGCATCTGCATTAATCCGTGCGCATCGACAGTAACAAGATCGCCTGTCGGGAAGATGCGGCAACGGTCGTCATCCGGGTCAGGCAATGCAGGGAGCACCTGACCGTTCTCCCAATAACCAAGCAATACGTGCATGCTCTTGATGATCAGTTCTCCGACCTCGCCGGTGGGCACAGGTGCTCCGTTGTCGTCGACGACGGCAAACGAAATTCCTGGAAGCAAATAGCCAACGGGTGGTGCGTTGAAATCGCTTTCCTTGCAATCGTCGGGAAGAAACCACTGCGTGCCTGTGGTTTCAGTCGACGAATAGCTGATCTGGATGAAGCAGGATGGCCTCACGACCTTTCGGACGAGCGCAATATCCGTCCATAGGACCTTCTCGCCGCCGATGCGGACAACCCGGAGCGATTCGAAATCACCGGTATCGCTCGCGGCAACCACTGCCCTCAGAAGAGCGGGAACGATATATGTGATCGTTATCTGCTGCGATCGGATCTGACGCAGCAAGCCGCGAAGCCCAAGGGCCTCGACATCCGCCATATGCAATCTCGCGCCGGTCAACAGGGCCGTGAGCATCTCTCTGGTGCCCGCAATGGTCGTGGGGCCGCTCAAAGGCATGAAGACGTCGGTGGCGTCTATGTGGCATGCATCCGCGTATTGCTGGACGCGCTGGAGCAAGCTGCGTTGGCTATTCACAACGCCCTTTGGCTGTCCGGTGCTGCCCGATGTGTAGAGCACGAGGGCAGGCGCATCCACCGAAACTGGCTCAAGCGGTGCGGCATCGCCGAAAGGTTCGTTGGCGAGGGCAATATCGATCCAACGCAGGCCGTCTTCGTGGACCCCTTTGGTTGAACTACCGTCGCCCTGCCCGATCAGCACAGAAATCCGTGCATTTGCGGTGATGTGGGCAAGTCGCTGGTCCGGATCGCGCGGATTGAGCGGCACCAGGGGTCGCCCTGCGGCCATACATGCAAGCATGGCGATCGGATGCCAGATCGAATGGCGCAGTAACAGGCCGACGGCGCCCCCCTCTGGAGCTGCCGTTACAATCGCCTGGGCCAATGTCAAAACTCTGATCAAAAAGTCCGAATACGTGATTTGGCGGGTGTCGTCGCTGATGGCTACGTTGTTCGGAAATCTCTTTGCCACCGCATTCAGATGCGCGATGGCGGGCAGGCTGGCAAATTCGGCTCCCAGACAATTGAACGGACGATCAACAGGCCCGCCCAAGTCGAGGGGCAGCTGGGGAGGTTTCATCCAGAGAGCTTCTGCAGATTCCTCTAGATCTCCGGAAGGTACGCGCCGGACAGCGAAGGCCTTCGCGTGTTTCGACAGGGATTCATCGGGGAATCTTTGAAGTTGCATGACGGTACTCACCGTTGCTGGACGAACATCGTAGATTACAACTCGGCGATTAGCGTCCTTCGAGTGAATGATAAAGCTGCACCAACTTTTCCGCCTCGAACCACTTTCCGGTTACCTGGTTGCGGCAGGTCGACGAAGCTCCGCAACGGCGAACAGCAGGCCGGCCGTCATGTTCGCGCGTTTGTAGATGTAGATCGCCATTGCCGTGTTCCAGGCCACATTCGTCGCGGCCGTCGCCACGGCAGCCCCCATCACTCCAAAGAAAGCGATGCCGATCGCACAGGCGACGACGTTCATGACAGCTCCGATCGCTGTGATCGTGGTTGCTGCCCGTTCGTGCCCCGTCATGGTCAGAAGATTCTGTTGCGGACCGGTAGCTGCAGCAAAGATCTGTCCAACGACAAGAATTTGGGCGACCGGGGCTGTCGCAACGAATTCCTCCCCAAAAAAACGGAGCAGCGGCACCGTCAGCAACAAGAGTGGAAGCGCCAGCGCGGCCGTTCCAATCAGCGACAGAACGGTTGCTCGGGCAAACAGGCTCTGAAGCGCGGCCTCATTCCGGTGCGCATGAAGCTTCGAAACGTTTGGTGAAAAGAATGTTCCCACTGCCATGCGAGGAAGAACGAGAAAGAGAGCCAAATTCAAGCCCAGCGCAAAGATGCCGGCCTCGTGAGCATGGCCAATCCAGCCGAGGATGATCACGCCGGCGCGGCTCATGAGAACCTCAACTCCAATCATGATCATGACAGGACAAGCAAGATGCCACCAGTCGCGGGGCGCATAAGCCGGCGCTACCGACCGCAGCTGTGGCGGCCAGAGCTTGCGTATGCTCAGTCCGACCATCCCTGCTGTGACGGCAGAGCTTGCCATCAACGCGATCAGGACCGTTGTGGCATCGATCGGCGTGACGTTGAGTATCACGGCAAGCAGAAGCAGCACGACCATAAGGCCGTCCCGAACGAAGCGTTCGGGCGCAATCGCCGAAATGACGCCACCCAGCGCCCGTGCCGTGGCAGAACCGAGAACGTACAGCGCTACCAATGGGACGGTCGCCATACCGACTGCCAGACTGACGGTCAGCTCCCGCTGAAGCGGCTCCGCCAGGAACAGTGCGGTGGCGACTCCGCAGATTGCAATCAACATCCCGACCAGCAGTGATCGCCCGAATGCAAACTGAATAACTCCGCGCGCCAATGGCCACTTTCCTGTCGCGCTATAGGCTGGCACATATCGCAGCAGAACCGTATTGAACCCGAGTGCTGCGATATAAGAGAGAAGGGTTGTCCAGGCCAAGACGTATGAGTAGATACCGTAACTCGACGCCCCTATCGTGCGGGCAATGACGAGTTGAGCCACGCACGTCAGACCGGCGCCGCCAACATAGATAACGAATGCCCACAGGCTTGCGCTGGCCATGCGCCGAGCCAGCTCGGGTTCAGGCTGAACTGCGAAAGCTCCGATTGTCTCGGGCGCCCGCGGAGGTTGGGCGAAACTCTCGGCACAAGGCTCAAGGCTTTCGCCCTCGGGATCGGGTGACGAACTGACCGTTCCGTTGGGCCTGAACTTGCTGTAAATTTCCTCTTCTATCCGGTCGAGAGCCTTGGACATAAGGTTGGGGTCGAGCGAGTTGATGCAGATCACCTGTTGATGCTCAGCCGCGAGCAATGAGCCCACATAATCAGTAATCGGCTTTGCCTTGAGAAAGGTGCCGACATCAGGCTCGAACCATTTTTCCATATACGTTTTTTGGCGCACTCGCTCATGGAGGCGCTGTTCCAACAATTCCTCCGGAGCATCAAAGCGGATCAGCAGATCTGATTGCGTTCTCATGGCGATGGCATGAGCTATCGTCTTCTCGTTTGCTCGGCTGAAAAGAGCCAAAGTGCAAACGATCTGCACAAAGCCCTGATCGAACAGGACGATGCGATCGGGCTTGTGCGAATCTCCCCACACACAAGAAAATCGCACGACGTATTGGCTAAGCCTGATCCACCAAACGGGGTGGTTGGGTGGCATCAGTCGGAGCAGATCTTTCGCCAGACGTAGCCCTTGGGCATTTGCGATAGGCCGGCACAAGATTGCGGCAGTGGCGAAGATCGCGAGAGAGACGCGTTGCAGCGCTGGAAGAAATCCACCAAAGTTCGGAAAATGATTGGGCAGATGCGGTAACGTAAGTACGAGATCGACCTTGTACCCGTGGTCACGCAGGCGCTGAGCAAGTGCCCGGCTAAAAGTTGTTTTGCCGGCGCCAGGTGGACCGAAAGTCTCGATGATCATGTTGCCCTCAATCGCTTCTTAACCAATTGCGGGGGTTCAGTTTGGACGATCCGGAGCGCTTCAGTTCGATTGCGTCTGTGCTCCACTTTCTCCAGATGGTTGCTCTCTTCGACCACTGGCGGAGTATGCCCCAAACCCTCTCGAACAGTTGCTGTGTGCGCTCACCGAACTGATCCTGTTGCGGTGGTTCGGCACGAGTTAAGACCGTCGAGAATCGCGTGATCTGGGCGGGATTGAGATGTTCCGTCCGCACAAGTTGATGCAGCGCGCTCTGCGCGGTCTCCCGATCGGTGCTTCCACAATGAATGGCGAGTAAAACATGATCGGCCCAACTCGCCAGAAGTCTCGCTTCCGGGGCCTCCAGCAGCGAGGGTCCGTCGATGATCACGAAATCATAGGTGTCGCTCAGTTGTCGGAGCAACGCAGAAATCTTGGGATCAGCGAGAACCCGAAGCCGATGCCCGCCAGACAACGCTGCCGGCAGATAATCAATTCCAGATTCATGGATATGTTCGATGGCGTCTGCAAGCGGGCGGCCATAGGCCAGGACACTGAGTAGGTTGGCGTTCTCGCCACCCGGTCGACGAACAAGTTGACCGAAGTCAATGAGTAGAGTGCGCCACCCGAGCCGGGCGGCGTAGAGACCAAGGCTCCATGCAAGTGTGGTCTTGCCTTCCCCACCGATACTGGAGCCAACGAGGACAACTCGCTGCGATCGAGGGGTTGCCGGGTCGGAGGCCAGTATGGATACCAGAATGGAGCGAATTGCTCTGGAATATTGGCTTGCAGGTTCCTCCAAAACATAATGCGGGTGCTTGCCCGGCTCCAGTGGAATCGACGGTATCAGTCCGACGCATGGAATACGTAGAGCTTCAGCGGCCTCGGCTTCTGTGTGCAGGGTCAAATCGAAGTGATTCAGTATGACTGCGAGAATGCAAGCCAGCAGAGCAGAGACAATTGCCGCAGGAGGAATCATAAGTAACGGGTGTAATGAGGCCGGCTGTTCGGGCGGCGTGGCCGTTGCGAGAATACTGACGTCTGATTGCGCGGTCAGACCTTTTGCAATTAGCTCCTGCCGTCGCCGCAGGAGTGTTTCAAACTGTTGCGCCAGCGTAGTGACGTGCCATTCCAGCGTGGCATCCCGGGAGGGAGAGGACCGGTCAAGACGGGAGGCCTTTAGTTCTTCCTCCGCCTTTGTCAGGTCGCGCTGAACTTTGGATAACTGTGTCGCGAGGGAGCTCAAAGCGTACTCCACATCGCTTTGCTTCTGACGCGCGACCTCATCGACATACGATTGCGCCACCGTATTCGCGATATCCGCCGCTCGCTGCGGATCGGAGGCTGTAGAGGTAATGGAGATGATTCTGGAGCGCCGCTCCTGGCCAACCTTAAGGCTGCGCTTTATCGCAGCGAGAGCGTTCCCGTCCTGGGGCTCGTGGTGCTTGCCAAGCAGCAGCTCTTTGGTTGCTGACCATGTACGACCAAACAGCGCGCGCAGGCTTTGCATCCACGTTCGTGACCTGGCCTCCGCATCGTGCCTCGCATCCTCGAGAGCGCGGAGCGTTGGGAGAAGTCTCCGCAGATACGCGTCGGACAACATTACCGTAACATGTGTATCGATGGTGGATTCCTCGGCAGCCGGTGTCGGTGCTGCGGATACGCCACTGGCATTCAAGGCATCGGCTGCGCCGGATTGCCGGAGATCAACAGCGAGTTGTGCCGTCGCCAAATAAGAAGGTGCCATAAGCAGGCCGGCAATTCCGGCCAGCAAGACGCCGATGACAATCATCCCGACGACCAGCCGCTTGTACTTCCGCACGCTATCCAGCACTCGATTCAATGAGTGGAGACCGTCATTTGAAGCCAGAGATTGTTCCGTCAGGCGCTGCCCAAGTTCGTCCTCTGCGATATCTGGCGAAAGCGCCTGCAACGGCCGAATGCGTCTTCCTACTAACGCTTCCATAGCTCGCTCCTCTACTGTGCGGGCTCGAGGGTGTCTGTCGATCGGGACATTCTCTGTTCAACCATCGTTTCCAGCCATGACTGCAACATCAGGACGGCCCACAGCGTTCGCGAATGATCGCGATGGCCGCTCAGATGGTCATGCCAGCAGGACTGGACTCTCTGTGCATCCAGCAAATTCTGACGACGAAGGCGCGATTCGGAGAGTAGGTCTGCAGCCCATGAGCGCAGTGGTCCCTTCAACCAGGCGCCAATAGGAACGTCGAACCCCTGCTTGGGTCGGTCAATCAACTGGCGCGGCAAGTAACGGTTGAGAACCTGCCGCAAGATCCACTTGCCCTGCCCGTGACGCACCTTGGCCGTGTTCGGCAGTCGCCAGGAGAATTCCACGACGCGATGGTCGAGAATTGGACAGCGCGCCTCCAGGCCTGTCGCCATGGTGGCGCGATCGAGCTTCACCAGAATATCGCCGGGGAGGTAGCCGATCATGTCTCGCAAAATGAAATCGGAGAGAAGATCGTTCAGTGACGGCACCTTGCCTGAATCAGTGACCATCTGCTCCGGGGTCAATTGCAGCTCGGAAAGTCGCATGACTTTCCGGTACATGTCGTCAGCGTCATTGCCTGCAAACAGTTGCGCAAGGCGGCTAATCCGGTCGCTTCCGATCATCCGTCGCAGACGACCTGGAAGAGGCAGCGCGTCGGCGATGTCCTCCCGCACGCCGCGGGCGAGCAATGACACACCCACTCCCGCGGCTCGCCGAAGTGCTCGATTGGAGTTAAGGAGCGGAGCCAGACGGGCAGTCAACAGATGCCTGGAATATCCGGCAAAACATTCGTCACCTCCGTCACCGGAGAGGACAACAGTTACATCCCGGCGGGCGAGGCGGGATAGCAGCAGTGTCGGAATCTGCGATTCGTCGGCGAACGGCTCGTCCCAAACACGGGGCAGTTCGGGTATGACATCTCTGGCCTCCGAGGGAGTGAGACGCAGCTCCGTGTGGTCCGTGCCGAGGTGACGGGCGACGGCCGCGGCACTGGCTGCTTCGTCGAAGGAGGGTTCGCCGAAACCGATAGTGAACGTCCGGACGGGACGGGCGGATTGGGATTGCATCAGGGCGACGACAGTTGAACTGTCGATGCCGCCGGACAGGAACAGCCCGATCGGCACGTCGGCGACCATACGCTCACCGACGGCCTCTCGAAGCAAGCCATCAAGATGCGACACGAGCTGGCAATCGTCCGCGGAAACGAGGTTCTCTCGGCCGTTCCTGGCAATGTCAGTCAGCGACCACCAGGCGTGCGTCTTTGCTTGAAGCTCTGCAGCATCCCGCGACACCAGAAGATCATCGGCGCTGAAGGATAGAATACTGCCGGGTAGAAGTTTGAAGACGTCTTTCCATATGCAATGCTCATCCGGCAACCAGCCGCGGGCGAGAAATTCAGCGACCCCGCTCGGATTGATCTCTGGATGGAAGTCGGGGAACGCGTCGATCGCCTTCAACTCCGAAGCAAAGACAGCGGCGTTTCGCGTTCTGGCGACGTACAGGGGCTTCTTTCCCATTCGATCGCGGGCCAGATGGAGCGTGCGGGTCTGGCGATCCCAGAGGCCGATTGCGAAGATGCCATTGCTGCGCTCCAGGGCCGCTTCGAATCCCCATCTCTCGATCATCGCGAGCAGGACCTCGGTATCGCTGCTGCCGACGAAGTTTTGGCCGAGGCGTTGAAGCTCCTGTCGCAGCGACAAATAATTGTAAATCTCGCCATTGAATGTGATGACGAACCGGCCGCTCTCGGAAAGCATCGGTTGTCGCCCCGCATCCGTGAGGTCGACGATGGCGAGCCGGCGATGCCCGAATGCAATCCCGGCGTCGCGATCGCACCACGAACCGTGGGCATCGGGTCCACGATGGTGCAACCGATCTGTCATTCGGCCGATAGCATCCAGATCGGCGGATCGAGAAGCTCGTGGCATCTGAAGAATTCCGGCGATTCCACACATGATCTAGCTTCCGATGCGCGTGTGCGGCGATGGGGCGGGCGCCGATCCGAGGATCAGGCCGAGAGCAAACGCGAACCACACGATGGGATGACGCAAGATGAAATGGCTTATGCTGAAAATGGCCAGCGCGACAAACAATGCTGCTAAGGCATCGAGCTTCGCTCGGAACGCGAGCAGGAACGCGCTGGCAAAGAGGCTGCAAACAGCGATCACGGCGAGCAGGCCGCCTTGCGTGAATATGTCAAACAGCGTGCTGTGAGCCTCGAAAGGAGTCGGAAGCAACCTGTTGTCGGCGACGTTCGGCTTCTCAAGATGCGGGCCCGGCCCGAGCCCGAGCGATCCGGCTTTCAGCCCTCGATGGAGCGCATCTTCCCAGAGCTGCACTCGCAAGGACGCCGTGCGCTTCGTTGCCTCGCCGCCACGGTCCTTGGCCAGACTGATGGCCAGACCTTCAAACTCATCGGCGGTCGCGACGGCATACGGTGCTAACGTCAGCGCCAGCGGAACGGCGGCAACGATGACCAGAACCGCAACTACAGACCGGAGACTGAATCTGTGTTGCGGCGAGGTCAGCCAACTGCGCAAACGCAGCAGGAAAAAGACCGCAACGGCAGTCACCATCGCAACAAGAAATGTATCGCTTTTAGTCAGGCGGCCGACGATGAAGGTTAGCAGGCAACTGAATGATCCCGCGATGCGGCCAAACCCTTTGGCCGATAGGGCAAGGCTGAGAGACAGCGGCGTCAGAACAGCGCAGTAGAGAGCGATCTGATTGGGATTCTCCGCCCAGCCTCGAAATCGATCCCAGTACCATGGATCGACCGACGGCAGGCTGATGATGGACCAGCCCGCAGCGATCTGCAGGACCAGCGCGATGTTCCAGAAAACGATCAGGAACCATTGGGTTTGACGTAGGGCTACATTGGTTTCCATCGTTGCGACGATGAGGCAAGTAAACGCCGCCACCAGCAGGTACGCGAAGGCGTCATGCAGCATCGAGGGAAGGTCCAGTTCCTGGCTCAGATAGGCCACGCATGTCCCTACGCTCAGGGCGAATGAAAGACAGACCCAAAATGCGCCGATCCGGAGCAAAGCTGTCGCGTTGCAAATCCGGCCGGTAACGACGGCACGCAATGAGACGATGATCAGCCATAGGACGAGACAGATTTCGCCAACACCGAGCGGAATTCCCGGAAGGCGCAGTTGTGAAGCTGTCGTGAGCACGACGCCAAAGGAGAGGAGCGCATTGGTGATCATGGTGCTGCCCCGCTATGCCGGCCAGCCGTTCGATCTTCATGGATATCGCGGGGTAGACCAGTCGGGTCTTCGCTTCGCCTCCCGGTGAAAATCACCTTCCTGTAAAGATCGGCGTAGCGGTCAGCCACAACATTTAGATCGAATTCACGGCGCACGAGTGCGATCGAACGCTGACCCATACTCTTTGCGCGGGCAGGATGCTGAAGAAGATCAAGAATGGCCGCGGCGAGCGCACGCGGATCGCGGGGCGGTACCAGATGGCCATTGCAGTTCTCCACCACAACATCGCCGCAGCCTGGCATGCGCGTGGCGACAATAGGCACACCCGCCAAACCTGCTTCCAGCAGAACGCGGGGAATTCCTTCGCGATACTCCGTCGGGAAGGCAAAGACACTTGCGATTCCCAGGAGCGCAGGAACATCGGATCGCGCACCGAGGGCGATTACGTGTGGTGCATATCGATCAATCAAAGCCTGATCGACGGCAAAGGGACCTTCGCTCTCCCTTGGGCCCACAAGCAGGAAACGTACGCGGGGCCGTGTTTCACGAACAATGGCCGCCGCGTCCAGAAGCGTGGGTATGCCCTTCTGTACGGTCAGTCGGCTCACAGTGAGGACGATTTCGTCGTCACCGAGTCCGAGTTCTGTACGAAGTTGCACGGTGGACGGCGCCTGAGCCCGTGCTGACTCGAAACCATCGACATCGATACCCGAACTTCCGATCAGTACGGCGGGGCTGTTGCCCAGCAGGCGGTAGCGGCGGAAAAAGTCGCTATCCTCCTTATTTTGAAATACCGTTGCCGAGGTCCAGCGGGCTGTCAGCCGCTGCATCGCCAGGTAGGCCGGCCTGAATGCGAGAGCTTTCAGGCCCGCCGAGGAGAATACCCACCCCATTCCGTTGATGGTGCGCACAATGGGGATTGCGCCTCTAACCGCGAGAGGAGCAAGCAGATTTGGTTTGGTATCGAACGTTTGAACAACGTCCGGGCGAATGCCACGCACAAGCTGTGAGAGCTGGCCGATGGCCAGGCGGTCGGCAACACGCGCACCGAATCTATTGAAGTCATAGCGATGATACTCGATACCGCTATTCGAGAACGGGAGTGCAGCGCCAGTTCCGGCAGCACTCACCCGGAAACCACGGCTGCGCAAAGCTGCAAGAAATGGGATCCGCAGGGAATGATCCTCGCCTCCTACGCAAAGCACGTGCAACGCCATGCTAATCCTCTCGGTCGCAATCGGAAGCAGCTCGGTCGAGCGAAAAATCGGCTACAGAACTTCCATGTCCACGAGTCTGATCGGACGATGCGAGCTTACGGGGCGATCACAAAGTGTCTTCATTCGTTCGAATGACGGCGGCGTCGGAAATATTCGGCGATCCTGAAAAGTCAGGGCACCGCTCCCAGAAGGATTACTCCGAAGCGCGTTTGGCATGATGTGCGCAAGCTGAGGCGTCGTATCGTCAAATCCGGAATCAGTTCAAGCGTCGGGCGCGCGAATCTGGCCGGTCGACGACCCGTTTCACTTGCCGCAGCGTCGATGCCTGGGTCGATAAGGAGGCCTGCGTCAATGCTTCTCGGACTCAATTATCGGGAGAAGGCAGGACAGCAACGCGCCCGAGTAGTGCTACCAGCTCCGCCTGCCGCCGCGTCTGTGTCTTGACGAACAAGGAGGCCAGGTGTGAGCGTATCGTCGTCCGACTCAGCCGTCGGGAGCGAGCAATATCAAGTAAATTGTGACCTCGCGCCAATTCGACCGCTAACTGGGTTTCCGCGGCTGTGAAGCCGAACAAGCGCTGGAGCGCCCGGGGGGTCGGCTCTGGATGAGCATCGAGATCGAGCAGGATGATGGTGCTGGTTTCATCCGTCCAAACATTGAGCATCTGGCTTACCAGACTGGTGACGCCTTCCTTGAAGGAGGTCGCGAGCCATGATGTCGAGCCAACGGGAATTTGGGCCCCCGCGCGGTTCACCAACTGCTTTACGGCGCTGTAGAGTGCTTCAGGACTGGTCGCGGACTCGCATTCGCGCTCCAGTATCGCGCGTCCGATGGCGCTCACGTCAAGCACGCAACCACGTTTAAGCAGAACCTGTCCGCAACCAATACGCGCCAGAACCGCGTGTAATACGTCACGTTGCTCGCCAAGACCGGGCTTCTTGTCTGGACTGGCGTCTGGCCGGATAGGGGGAGCGCGATTCGAAATATTGAAGATGGATTCCCTGCAGGGGTGAAGCGATGCAATCGCGCCGGGCAATGTGGCGCTCTGGTTCAAATTCAACATTTCGTCATTCCCTTCGCCGACTACTTCGACCGGATGACAAGGCTTGATCGAACGGAAAGCATTCCAATTTCGACAGGCCATGTAAATGTTCAAATCGAGGTAACCCGGCTGCGCACTTGGCTGAAGCGATCTACTGTTCGTAGGACCTCTGGCGGTCTGAATGACATGGAAGAAATGTCGTCCGGAAAAACGATGCACGTTTCAGCGCGGAGTTTTGTGCAGGCCGTCCGGCCGGATGCCGTAAAAAGCGGTATCCTTTGTGGGTACCTCTGCTTGTACCAATAGCTCAATTGGATGCAGTGGCTACTCCCGACGGGCGTAGCGCAACTTCCACCACATCTCCCGGCTCGACATCGAAATCAACTGATACGGCAATCCTGCTCCATTGCTGGCCGACCTTTCGCGCGATCGTTACCTCTGCCTGGAGATCGCTCGTTCCGACAGGTAGCGCTCCCGCACCACCGACAGGTTGCAATTTCTGGCTCAGCGCCTGCAGTTTAATCCGTAAGTCCGCCATGCGAACGTTTGAATCTTTCAGCTCACGCAACAGATTGATGGTTCGCTGACTGGCGACCCGCTCGATCTGGCGCACGAAGTCGTCGCGCTGACGTTGCAGCCGCATGACTTCGACCATCGTCTGCAGACGCCGCGTCGACGACAACAGAAGAGCGCGTCGACTTTCTGTGACACGAGGACTTGGCAATGATCCCGCGCCGAACAATTTGACTATCCGATCCAGCTCATCCTCATCGGCCTGCACGCCCTTTTCCTCACCATCCTGCTGCTTCCTGAGCGTTGAGAGCTGTGCGTCCGATTGTTTGACAGCATCCTCCAGAAAGCTTCGCTCCTTGCGATAATCCATTTGCGCGGTCTTTAGCGACGCGGCCTCGGATTGCACGATCGGCTCGATGACGGAGGCCGGCAAGGATACATCGCCGGGCACCTTCTGATCGAAGTTGTCATTGCCCTGGATTTCCGCATTGGTGCGAGCAACGTGGAAATACTCCTTGATGTACTCGGTCGATAAAGATTGATAGTCGCGTAACAGATCCGCCGGATCAGTGGCGCCGATCTGACCGCGAGATCGCAACAGGCTAAAGCCGCCGGCGACCGCGACGGCCTGGCGTACGGTCATGGACGCGCGATAGACCAGCTGTCCGGGCGTGAGAACGTCGCCAGTGACGTAGATCGGGCGATACTCCACGACGCTCGTAATCACGTCGCCCGGCTTGATGACGAGCGCCTGCTCACGCCCATCAGGTGAGCGCTGACGCAGGATCCTGGACTGCAGCAGCGTCTCCATGCGGGTCTGAAGTTCCGACGGAGTCAGACCAGCAACCGGCACCGTACCGACCCCAGGAAGAGCAATCGTGCCGTCAATCTGGATCTGAGCTTTATTGCGCTGTTCAGGCGCTCCACCGATCGATATCTCGACAGTATCGCCGGGCGCGAGGCTGTATTGAGCTCCAAGGCAACCGTCGCTGCCTGCCAAGACAGCGATCCCTGCCCAGAAGCTGATAGGGACATAGCTGAAAGCCTTACCGCGCCTGTTGCCCTTCATGACGATCTCCTTGCGCTAAGCTGTCTCCGCTCTCCCGATCGGCCCAGTCGATGCGGGAAACGAAATCGAATACCGGGCCGCCTCGTTGCCCCCAATTACTCGACCAAATGATTTGCGATCCATCGGGAGACGGTGAGCCATGCGTTTCACTCCAATAGTCATACGGAGCGTTGCGCGTATGCGCGAGGCGGCGAAATTCGCCACTGCCATCGATTTTCAGTGCGATGACTTCCTGAGCGAACGGAGCCACTTTCTGACAGTCGGCCGGAGCGAGCGCGGCACCGGCATAACTCACAAAGGCCCAGCCGGGACGCCGTATCGCTCGCATCGATACATGCTGACCTTCGCCATAGGGAGCGAGCGCCGTCACCTGCCCGTCCTTGAGCCGCCGTTTGATGACCTGATACCTGTCGGGCACCGATTTGCTGATACCGACATAGACTTCGTTGCCCTCGAGATCGACGGTCATGTCACCGTGGCCAGGTCGGTGATGCTCGGTCCAGCTCTGCAGGAGATCGCCCTCGATGCTGAGGACAAATGCTTGATCTGTGAAGTCGATGCGAGACTGCTGGCAGAAGATGTACTTGCCCAGCGGCGAGATCCCGCAATAGCTGTTTTTACCGGGAAGTCGCGCCAGCTCGATGTCAGGAAATTTCCGACGATCGGAGAGATCCACTGCAAATGCGATCAACGCGCCCTGCCGGTTGGTGGCCCGCACCACGATGCGGCTACCGTCCCAGGAAGGATTGCCCTTATAAGGGCCGAACTGAAGCTCGCTATATGTGTCCGTCTCCAGAATCACATCTTCGGTGTTGCTTCGCGGCGCCCATCGCGAAATGCGACGCCCGGCGACGCAAATCATGAGCTCTGGATCTTGCGGATGCCATTCGCATTCACCCCCGCGCTGTCGCCGAAACAGCGGAGCATAGGTGTGCCCGTCAAGAAAGCACAGGCCATTGCATCCGTTGACAATCACAAGCAGGCTCTGGTCGGCGTTCCACGCTTGCGCACTCGAATAGCGATGGGTGCAATAGGAGCGCTTGCAAGCCAGGCCGTTTCCCATGGGACTTTCGGGCGTGGTCACACGAACAAAGGTCGTACCGAGGGATGCATCGGTGGCTGGATCAAGATAGCCGGGCAAATCCATGGCAGGCGCCGGGAGGAACTGGGCCTTTGCGATCGATTCCGCCGAAGCGGTTCTGGATGAGACGAGCAAGACAAGGGCGCCGCAGCACAGGAGAGCCCGGGCATAACCCAGCGGGGCCATCATGTGATGAAATCCCTCTGCCGCCGGACTTGCTTCCCCGAAAGGCGATTACGCCACCAGTCAACTGTCCGCTCCAGTCCTTCCTCTAGCTTGACCTGCGGTGACCACCCCGTCGCATGGACGAAGCGGGTGCAATCGGCGAGCAACGCTCGCACTTCCGAATTTGTCGGTCGCAGACGCTTCTCATCCTGAAGCACAGGCTTGTGGCTGGACGTAAGGTCGACGATCACGTCAATCAGGTCGCGGATCATGATCGCCCGCTGACTACCTGCGTTATATGGCTGGCCGTATTCGATCCCCTCGGCCAGTCCGGCAGCCATGAACGCGGCCGCCGTATCGGCAACGAATGTAAGGTCCCGTATGGTTGTTGCGTCCCCGACCATGATCGCAGGGCAAGAAGGATCCAGCGCCTGCCGTATGAGGGCAGCGATGATCGCCCTTTCGCTTTGACGTGGCCCAAACGTATTGAACGGCCTGAGGATGACGACCGGCACGCCGAACGACTTCGCGAAAGCCCCTGCCATCATGTCTGCGGCTATTTTGGAAGCGGAGTAAGGCGATTGTCCCTGCAGCGGATGAGTTTCATCGATCGGCATTGTTATGGCCGTGCCATAGACCTCGCTGGTCGATGTGTGAATGACCCGCTCGGTGCCGTGCTGCCGCGCAGCTTCGAGCACATTCAAGGTGCCGATTACGTTCGTTTCGACATAGGATTGCGCAGCGACGTAGGAATAAGGGATCGCGATCAGTGCCGCGAGATGAAAAACAATCTCGTGGCCGGGCACGAGGCGAGCGACGAAAGCCGCATCGCGGATGTCGCCGCGAACAAGGTTGACTTCCTTTCGGGTCGAATCCGGCAGATCGTCCAGCCAACCATGGCTATCGAAGGAATTATACTGGGCAAGAGCGGTAACGTTGGCTCCTGCCGAAACAAGCGCTTCGGTCAGGTGCGAACCAATGAAACCGTCGGCTCCCGTGACGAGAATTCTGGCACCAAGGTAGCTCATCGCCGTCAATGTCCGGTTTGTTGTCCAGGGGCTTTCGATAGATCCTTCAGCGTGCATTCGGCCCGCGATCCCGCCGCTATTGCCCAGGCCGCACGAACAATCCAGCCGAGATCGGAAACCAGTGTTCGGCGCGGGAAATAGGCGAGATCGATTTTCGCCTTGGTCGGGAACAGAACTTGTCGATAGAAATCCACAGCCGCAACGTCAGCGGGATAAAACTTGCTTTCATGTCGAAACATGACCTGGCACGGACCAAAAAGGCCGGGCTTATGGTCGAGAACCTTCTCGAACCCATTGCGAAAGCAGTCGAAGAATACGAGCGATTCAGGCCGCGGTCCCACGAGCGCCATGTCGCCGCGCAACACGTTCCAGAGTTGCGGTAACTCGTCCAGCTTGCTCGCGGCAAGGATGCGACCAATCATAGTGAGGCGGCCGTCTCCCTCCATTGTGAGCGGATATCCATGCCGGTCGCAATCCGGTCTGAATTTTCGAAATTTGTACATGCGGAACGGTCGGCCATTTTGCCCGAGACGAAGTTGCGAAAAAAAGATCGGCTTTCCGCTCTCGATCCAGATAGCAAGCGCTACGATCAGGAAGAGAGGGGCAAGAATAGCCGCCGCAGCACCCGCAAACAGAATATCAAGAGCGCGCCGCACGCCCACCTGCGTAACAGGAGTGGACGCCAGGAGCTGGTTAGCCGCCCCGCGCATGGCTACGCGATCGCCCCTAGTGGAAACTCCGTGCCAATTGCGGCTGCAAGGGAATTCACTGCCTGTTCCACATCGGCCGGATTCATCCGGGGGTGCAGCGGCAGCGTGAGCTCCCGTTGAGCGAACTCCTCGGTTCGCGGCAGGAACGTATCGGGGTAAAGCTCTCTGTAAAACGTCAGGTGATGTACGGCGGGATAGTGAATGGTGGTCTGTATGCCGCGCTTGCGCAGCCGATCAATCACAGGCTGCCGATCGATTGCCGACGGCAGGACGACCGGCATCAGATGATGCGCCGATGGCCAGGGATTCGCGAAGGGTATCATCACCACCGGGCAATGCTCCGCCATCAACTGGCGATAGCACAGTGACAGGCGCCGTCTGGTGTCATTCCATTCCGGAAGTTTCTTGAGTTGGGCGAGGCCGACGGCAGCACGCAACTCGTCCATACGATAGTTGAATCCAAGGATAGTTACATCGTAATCGGGACGGCGGCTGGTGAGGCGCTGTCGCGTGCTGCTTGTCATGCCGTGAGACCGCGCCCGCCTGATGGTTTCCCTTAAAGCGCGGCTGCGGGCGATAATGGCGCCCCCCTCGGCTGTCGTCATGTTCTTGTTGCCATAGAAGCTGAATGCTGCTGCCTCGCCAAAGGTCCCCACTACGGGCAGTCCGGGCGCATGAGCCGCATCCTCGATCAGGAGCAGGCCCTTGCGACGAGCAAAGGACTGCCAGGTGTCGCGGTGGGCGAGGTAGCCGGCGAAATGGACGAGAATAATCGCCTTGGTTCTCGATGTGCATTTGGCCTCGGCGTCATCCAGCGACATCAACGGAATCTCGGCTGAATCGATATCGACGAAGACGGGACGCGCCCCCACATAGAGAACGCTATTGGCTGTGGCGACGAAGGTCAGTGATGGAACGAGAACTTCGTCGCCCGGCCCAATGCCGAGCGCGTGCAGGATCAGGTGGAGGGCTGCCGTGCACGAACCGACGGCGATCGAATCCTCGGCCTCATGAAGATGGGCGAACGCTTGTTCGAATTCCCGGACGCGGTCTCCCATCGTGACCCAGCCGCTCTCGATGACAGAGGCTAGGGCTGTTTGCTCGTCCGGACCCAGGACTGGCTCTGATACCAATAGCATGTGTTATCTCCGATCCCGGATTCAGCGAAACATCTGGAGTGACACGAGCGACAGCCGTGACATGCGACATCTTCGTCAGGCTGCGGCGGTTGCCACGAACGCCGGAGGCGACTGCTCGTCCCATGCGATATCCTGAGCCTTGAGGAAGTCGTCTACCCGCCCGATGTCGAGCCACATGCCGTTGTGCTTGAATACGTTCACGGGTATTTCCTCCTCCAGCATCTGGGCCATCAGATCATCGAAGCCGAATGGAACACCTGACGGAATGCGATCCAGCACCGAGGGATCCATGCAGTAGATGCCCATGCTCACGAGATGCGACAGTTCAGGCTTCTCGCGAAATCCTGTGACGCATCCGCCCGTCTCATCGATCACGCCGAAGTCCATTTTCGTAGGACGTGTGGCAGTGGCAATGGTGAGAGGCCCCTGGTGTCGCCGATGACAGCTCACGAATTGACTGAGGTTCAGGTCCGTAAGCACATCGCCATTGAGGACCAGAAACGGCGCGTCGAGCTGTTCTCGTAAAAGTGACAGCGGGCCGATCGTTCCAAGCGGTTCCAGCTCCTGCGTGTAAACGATCTGCATGTTCCACTGATTGCCGTCACCGCAAACACTGCGAATAAGATGACCCAGATATCCAGTCGTGATGAACACGTCCCTGATTCCGTTTCGCCTGAGCCATTTGAGCAGGAGTTCGAGAACGGGCCGCGATCCGATCGGCATAAGCGGTTTCGGCAAGATGGATGTATGCGGCCGCAAGCGCATTCCCTTTCCGCCGCATTGGATGACAGCCTTCATATTATCCTCCTGTGTTGCTGGAGCGCGCAATCGTTCATCATGTCAACGCGAAAGCCCGACCTGGCGCTGATGGCCGAACCGGAATGGCATTGAAGAGAAAACTAGACGCGGACTATCAATACGTCTTCGTGCGTTTGCATGAGATGTGGGAATGATAGTTGGAATGACTTGAGCACATGTATCGGAGCGCAATGCCGCAGCTCCACATCGCGCATGACGGGACTGGCCGGGCAGGACTTTGGCTGTCTCGCGGCGTGAATGTCGGAAAGCAAGATTCACATCGTCGCGATTGGAATGGCGGCGACAGCCACGACTTGTAAGCCAGCCTGCCAGCAACTGCCGTCCGGCGTCTGTCGCGCGCGCGACGTTGCATCAGCCGTCACCGAGGATCGCCGGAACGATTCATCGGGTCGCGTCGCGACCGCTGCGCGATTGTCGGCGCCTGACGCACCTGCGCTTGATCGTTCGCCGGTACGAGCACCACCATCCGACAACCATCGATCGGCGCGATCGTTCTGGTCTGCGCAATAATCCCTGGCTATTTGCCGAGCCGTGCCGTGACACAGATCTTTCCGTTGATGCCCTTACGGATCAGACGGTCGATGCTAGAGACTTCAACATGCTTTGACGCATGGTTGATCGTACCCATCGGGGCGGGCGGCTCGCTTTTCTTGATCTCGGAGATCATAGCAACCGGATTTGAAAGCCGGCTGTTCGAATCACCCGATGAAGGCGGAGAGTTGCTGTTTGCTGGTTCTGCCAGCGATCCGTTGTTCATCCCCCAAATCGCTGCCTGTGTCCGATTCTGGACTCGGAGCTTGCGAAGGATCGCCTTGACGTGAACTTTTACAGTTGCCTCGGCGATATGGATCTTCCGCGCGATGCTTTTGTTGGAAGCGCCTTCGATCAGGCACTGCAAAATTGATTTCTCCCGTGGCGACAATTGCGGCGTGGTCGGATCTTCTGTGGTGATAAGAATTGCCTGCTTTTTGTCCTGGTCGTGCGATTCCGCATCGCCCGCATAACTACCTTCGGGAGCAAGAACAGATGATAGAAATGCCGGAGGAAAGATTGTTTCCCCCATCATGATCAATTCGATGGATTTTATGAAGACATCGCACGTCATAACGTTGACGAAGTAGCCGTTAGCACCCGCCCGAAACGCGGCGGCCAGCTCGTCCCTTCGATAGTGATCGGCCACGATCGCAATGCGGCCGTCCGGATGGTGGTCCCTGAAAATTTCGATTTGTTCAATGGCCGCGTCAAAATCATGGCCGGTGTGAACAATAAGAAACAGAGGTTGGTGTGCTTGCAGTTGGCCCGGGAGCAAATCATCGAGACTTGATACTGAGGCAAGGATACGAAAATTTGCTGAGCGTAGAATTCTGGCAAGCCCCTCTCTGAGAAGAATACTTTTTCCAACGAGAATAGTTAAAAAAGATTGCTGCCTCCGCATCGCGACCCTCCCAACCATACGCAAACTGATATTCAAAAAAAAAGAGCTATTGAAATTCGAGTCCTTCTTGGTGATCCGTCGGCGGCTAAGCGCCGCTTCTTCGGCAGGTTTTGGTCTTGAAATATTTTCAGTCGGCAAGAAACTCTGTCATTGTAGAAAGCCTTTCGTGGTCGGATTTTGAAGAAGCCTCCCTTGTCGGTCGTGACGATTTTACGAATGTTAGATGCGAATTCCCGATCTCCCTATATACCTTTGGTTATAGATGATGCGCCGGTACTGAGGGATGTCGTTCATAATAGCAAACCGGGCCATCGCCACAGATTCCGCGGTGTGATTGCGTACTTCGTCACACGGCCGCTATCTTGGAGTGATACTTTTATAAATAGCCACCCAACGTTGCGGTGCAGCGAGCGTGCGTTTTCAGAAAATTAGTGACTCCGGGGTTAAGAAGGAAATATTTGGGGTAGCGTGGAGTTTAAGTGTTGGGGGGCTAGGCTGAGGACCGCCCATGAACTGCACCAGCGTCGTGATCGCAGACCGCCATCCTGTGGTTCTGCAAGGGTTAGCGAGCGTGCTTGAAGCGCGGAACGGCTTCAAGGTTGTCGCATGTTGCAGCACAGGCACGAGCTGTATCGAAGCGATTCGAAATCTGACGCCCGACATCGCCGTTATCGACATCGCAATGCCAGGCCTGACCGGGCTGGAAATAATTACCGTCGCCAACTCCGAGGGGCTTGCCACGCGCGTCGTCTTTTTCACCGCTGTCATTGAGGAACGCCAACTGGCTTTATCGGCTGCGGCTGGCGCCTACGGTGTCATTCTGAAGGACGTAGCTCTCGAAACCCTGGTGCAGTCGTTGCGGGAAGTCGCAACCGGCCAAAGGCTGTTGCCGCCCCCCTCAATCGATCACGCCATACCTTCCGAGCAAAAGAATATCGCCATTACGGAGAGTGTGCTGACGGTGCTGACAGAGCGCGAGCGTCAGATCATGCGCTTGGTCTCCGAAGGGTTGTCAAACAAGGAAATTGGGCGGCGGCTGAATATTGCTGATGGCACCATCAAGCAGCATCTCCATCACATCTATCAGAAGCTTGAAATCAGCAACCGGACAGTGCTTGCGGCGCTTGCTATATCGCACATCGAACGTGGAGGCCTGCTTGAGGATCAGGCACCGATAATTCATTGTGATTGAGCATGAACAGTCCCGCGCTGACCCGCGCGCCATGTCCCCTGTTGGATCCTTCGCCAGATCGAACGCGCGGATGCGCGTATGCGTCTTGTCGCGCGATCGTCAGATATCCGCTGCCAGACATAACTAGCCTTTGACGTCGCTCACGTTGAAGAGCATGCGTGAATAATCGGGCGCGCGCGGGATGACCCCATATTTTACGAACAGATTGGCGGCGTTGTCCAAGATCGGAATCAGTGCTGGCGTGACTGCGTGGAGTTCGCGCGACGCTGGCGGCACGAAGATCGGCGCGACCTTCGGATCAAGATTGCCGAGCTTTTCCCACAGCCTTGCGGTCGCTGCGGGATCCTTGGCCGACTCGGCGGCGCTTTCGCGCAGGGCATCAAATGCTGCCTTGATGGTTCGCGGGTGCTCCTTCGCGAACTGCTCGCGGACGATATAGATCAGCAGGTTCTCCGATCCGACGTCGCGGCCACTGACCAACTTCACGCCATTGCCCTTCGTCTCAGCAGACGCGCCGAACGTCCGCCAGGTCGCGATCGCCTCGACCTGCCCGCCGTTGAAGGCGGCCAGCGCGTCCGCCGGGTCGAAATAGCTGATATCGACGTCTTTTGGGCTGATCCCGGCACGATCCAGCGCCTTCAGGAGGACATGATGGCCCGACCCTCCTTTGTCGCTGGCGATCTTGCGACCCTTGAGGTCGGCGAGGCTGTTGATGCCAGCGCCCTTTTTCACCCAGACCCCTTCGCCGTCGAGGTCCGGCTCCTGATAGCCGAAGATCTTGAACTTGGCATTCCCGAGCACCGCCGGCGCCGCATTCGTCGAGGTGGTGAAAGTCGCATCGACCTGACCGGCGGCGAGCGCCTCATAGGGCGTGCCCGGATAGGGGCCGCGCCACACCAGCCTGGCGCCGGCTTCACCGAGCCTGCGGTCAAATGCGCCATTCTCCTTGGCGAGATTCGAGGTGGTGAGCCCGCGAATGACGCCGAACTGAAAATCAACCGGCTTGGCGCCCTGCGCGGCTAACGGCGCAATATCGGCCAACATCAGCGCGAAGGCCAACCCGGCAAGAGCCGCAGCCAAAAGCAGCGAGTTGAAACGAAGTGACATGATGTCGGTACTCCAAAGGGAAAGGAGGAATCGGACGAGAACGCGACGCGTCTACGCGACGGTCGCCAGGCTTGCGGCGAGTTCACGGGAGAGCGTCCAAATGGCTTTGCTTCGCTCATTAATGGCATCGGAAAGGCGAACCGAGCGCAGTACCCCTGCTTGTGCGAGGACGTCGGCCACCCGCTGCTGTTCGGATCTGAAATCGTCATCAGCGACGGACAGGCCCTCCGCTCCGGTCTGCCGGCGGATGCCACGCTCCAATGCATCGCGCCCGACCGGGCTGCCGTCCTCGAGCAACGCGGCCGCTTCCCGAGGGTTTTGCCCGAGCCAGCGGCCCGCCTGATCCAACGCCGTAACAATCTTCGCAAGCGTTCTGGGCGCGCGGGCCGCGATCTCGCTGCGTACAAAACTGACGCTGCGATTGCTCCAGACGTCGCCGACGGCAACGAGTACCCGCAGCGCAGGGTCGTCGATCTCCTCTGGTCGCGCGACCCATGCGTCGACGCTGGCCGGATCGACCCGGCCCTGGCTATCGACGAAGCTGACCGGAATGATATCGCGGAATGATCGGCCGATGCCGTCCAGCGCGAGGGCAACGAACGCCGTGTGCCACGAGCCGAGGGCAAAGCCGATCCTGCGCCCGACCAGACCGGCGAGATCACGAACCGGCGATGCAGCAGGCACCACGATGGCTCCGGAATGCGGGCGGGGCTGGCCGACCGCGAGATAGGTGATGTCTTGGCCTGCGGCCTGGATGGCGATCGGCGGCGTCGCGCCGGTCAGCCCGACATCGATGGTGCCATCGGCAAATTGCTTCGGCGTCTGCGTGCCGTGTCCGTAATAGACCCACTCGACCTCACTACGCAGCGCCTCGCGGATGCCGGCAAAGGCCGGTGCCCGCAGCAGGATCGGGCCGGCCGGCGACTGCGGGTGAATTCCAACCTTCACACTCATCACCGCACCCCCACGCCGTTGAGTTGGTTGTTGAAGGTGCGCGCGGTGCGCTGCGCGGCCTCTCGCTGGGGATTGACCGGGCTGAGCGGAAGCAACGGCAGCAGGTCGTCTGCAACGCGGAGTGCTTCCTCCGGCAGCGGGTGATGCGACAGGATGAATTTGTCGACCCCGATATTGTGATATTCGATCAGGCGCGCGGCAACCTGGGCGGGCGTGCCGACCAGCGTGATACTCGACCCGACGCGCAACAGGCCGTAGCCCGCCCAAACGTTAGGTGCGATTTCGAGATCGCGCGCATGCTTCGGCAATTTACCCCCATGCAGAGCCGACGCACGTTCCTGTCCCACTGACTGTCCGGCGCGCAAACCGCGCTGAAGCGCATCGACTGCATCCTGATTGGCATATTGCAGCATGTTGTCGACTTCGGCCCAGGCCTGCTGCTCGGTATCGCGAACCACGACATGCACCGTCATCGCGGTTTCGACCTTGCGACCATGTTTGGCCGCTGCTGCACGGAACGTCGCGACATGGGCCGCCTGCTTGTCGAGTGGCTCGGCCCAGCTCGCATAGACGTCGCCGTGTTTCGCAGCGAGATCGATCGCCACGTCCGACGATCCACCGACCCAGATCGGCGGATACGGAGACTGGATCGGCGACCCGACGGGCTGACCGCCGCGAATGTCGAGATACTTGCCCCGGAAATCAATCGGTCCGGAATGGCCGCCAATGAAGCGGCGATACACGTCGAGGTATTCGGCGCCGTGCGCATAACGCTCATCATGCTGCAGATGGACGCCGGACGCGCTCAGGCCGGCATGACCGTTTACAATGTTGATATCGAGCCGGCCTCCTGACAGATGATCAAAGGTCAGGGCCTGCTTCGCCAGCAAGGTCGGCGACAGCAGCGACGGATGGACCGCGATCAGGAAGCGCATTCGTTCGGTATGAGCCGCTAGCGTCGATGAAATCACCCAGGGATCCCAGCCGCCGCCTGCGCCGGTTGCGACCAGCGCGCCATGGAAACCCGAAGCATCGATCGTCGCGCCAAGTGCTTTCAGGTAGCGGCGATCGACGTGACGCGTCTTCGATGCATGCCACGGATGCTGACCGTCGACGTAGAAAACGTACCAATAGACTTCCATTTGTGCTTCCTCACTTATGCGCGTGTGTCGGAATCGGGCCGTTCGGCGGCGTAACGGGCGCGGGCAGCCTCCAGCGGGCGCGGATCAATCCAGGCTTTGAGATCGACCGGCCGGCTGATGAAATCGTGACGCAGCAGAAAGTCGTTCTGCGATTGCAGCGCGGCGAGACTCTCTTCACCGAGATCGATATCGAGACCATCGGCGAGATCGCCGCCCCAGCTCTGATCGACCAGCGCCTCGGATGTCTTGAACTCCTGCGCCATCAGGCGCACCACCTCGACGCGGTGGGCGCGGGCCCAGTCTCGCGCGCGCAGAAGCTGGAGGATGACCCGCTCGACGATTTCGGGGCGCTGCTCGATGAGATTGGCACTCACCGTCAGCACGTCCGGCGTATCGTTGTTGACACGGTCGAGCCGGTCGGGCGCCAGCGAGCGATCGAAGATCGTCGTGGCGCCGATCAGGCCCTCAAATTCGACGCCATAATGCGCTTGGGTGGCGATGGCATCGACCTCGCCGCGCACCAGCGGCAGCAGCAACTCCCGCCTGCGGGCAAGGCTGCGATCGGCAGTCCAAAGCGAACCGTCCGGCGACAGCTTCGCCTGCGCTCCCGACTGGGAGCCCACCTGCGAGATCTGCTCCACGAATTGCACATCGGCGAGACCGAGACCGGCCGAAGCCAGCGCGGCTTCATAGGTGCGCAAGGTCGATGCGCGCCAATAGTCGATCGACGCGGCCGGACTGCGCTGGATCAGAATCCTGCGGCCAGCCAGATCGGCAGGCGAGCGGATGCCGCTGTCAGGCAGCACCTGCACCTGCTGCCGCATAGTGACCCAGGATACGCCGAGCAACCGCGTCTCGGCCCCCTCCGACCTCGCCCAGAGCGGCGGAATGTTGCCGCCATGACGAAACACATCGGCCTTGGCGTGAGTGAAATGCGCGTTGCGGATCGCATCGTCGCGGGATTCCCCGAGCGAACGCCACGGCACCGAGGCGCCGCCGTCCTGACCCGCCAGCGCGTCATGTAGCCAGCCCTGCTTGAGCGCCACCGCGAACGGCGTCGGAACGGGGCAGCGCGAGTACCAGACGTCCTGATCGAAGGCAGCCGGCGGTACAACAACAGTCATATCGGTCTTCCCTTTTGATGGTTCGGCCACAGGAGCGCCCCAACTAGGACGCCGTCGCTTGGCGACGCTGCACGCCATCGTCACCCGTCGCGGACACGCCGAGCTCTTCAAGCAATTGCCGCCGCAGATATTCGAAGCCCGCGGCGGCGCGCGCGCGCGGCCGATCGAAGGTCACGGGAAGATCGACGACGATACGTCCGTCGCGCATGACAAGGACCCGGTCCGCCAGAGTGAGGGCCTCATCGACATCGTGGGTGACGAGCAGAACGGCGGGCCCGTGTGCCTGCCACAGGTCGAGCACAAGCTGCTGCATGCGCAGCCGGGTCAGCGCATCGAGCGCCGCGAAGGGCTCGTCCAGCAGCAGCAGCTCCGGCTGCCGCACCAATGCGCGCGCCAGCGCGACGCGCTGCGCCTCGCCGCCCGACAAGGTGCCGGGCCAGTCATCGATGCGCGCGCCGAGACCGACTTCATCGAGCGCGTGCTCGGCGCGCACCCGGTCTCGGGACAGGCCGAGCATGACGTTGCGCCAGACCTTCCGCCACGGCAGCAGGCGTGCATCCTGAAAGACGATGCCGCGGCGCTCCGGCACACCGATGTCGCCCGCATCCGGCTGGTCGAGCCCGGCGAGAAGCCGCAACAATGTTGTCTTTCCGCAGCCGCTTGCACCGAGCAACGCAACGAACGCGCCTGGTGCGATATCGACATCGATCTGCCTTAGAACCTGCCGATCGCCGAATTGCCGCGTCGCGCCGCGCACGCTGACAACGGGCGTCGCGCGCTCGTTTATTAATCGGGAAACGATCGGCGCCATGACAACAGCCTCCATTCTGCAACGCGCGCCAGGCCATCGGCGGTGAAGCCGACCAGCGCGTAGATCACGACACACAGGATGACGATTTCGGTCTGGGCGAATTCGCGGGCCTGCGCGACCAGAGCGCCAAGGCCAGTGCCGACACCCGCCAGCTCCGAAGACACCAGCGCTGCCAGCGCCCACGAGAAAGACAGCCGCAGGCCGACCAGGATTGATGGCATCGCGCCCGGCATCACCACCTCGGTGACGATGCCAAAGCCATGAACGCCGAACGCTCTCGCCGCCTCGGCGAGCCGCCCATCGACACCGCGAATGCCTGCGACGGTGTTCAGATAGGCCGGAAACACCGCGCCGAAGCAGACCAGCGCAATCTTGGAGGCCTCATCGGCGCCGAACCACAGGCTGAACATGGGAGCCAGCGCCAGAAACGGAATGGCGCGCAGCGACTGCAGCGTCCCGTCAAACAAATCCTCGGCCCGGGCGGAGAGTCCTACGGCAATGCCAAGCGCGATGCCTGCGACGACGCCGAGCGGAAAACCGACCAGCAACCTGAACAACGAGATCTCCAGCCCGGCCTGCAACGCCCCATCGCGGACGAGAGCGCCTCCTGCATCGAGAATGGTCGAAGGCTGCGGCAGCGCGACCGCCGAAAGCCACCCTGCGCGCCCAGCGATCTCCCAGATCGCGAGCAGCAGGATCGGCATGGCCAGCCGACGCAGGCCGAGACGCGCTGGCCAGCGCAGCCATACTGCTCGTCGCCCGGACCCGGGCGCCAGGCCTGCCTCGATCGCCGTCATGAGGCCCGCACGCCATTGCGCCATGACAGCTGCCAGTCTGCAAAATGTTCGGCGCCCTTGTTCGCGGCCCAGCCGAGCACGGCATAGACGGCGATGCACAGGGCCATCACGTCCGTCTGGACGAAGCGGCGAGCATCCCCAAGCAACGCGCCGATGCCGGTGGTGAGATTGATCTGTTCGGCGACCACCAGTGCGATGATCGACATCACCAGCGAATAGCGCAGCCCGACGAGGATCGCCGGCAATGCGCCCGGCACCAGGATCTCGCGGAGCCCTCCCCAGCGGCTCAGACCCATGACGCGCCCGACCTCGATCAGCCGCGCATCGATGTCGCGGATGCCGCCATGGGTGTTGAGATAGAGCGGAAAAAACGAGGCAAAGGCGACAAGCGCGACTTTCGCGACTTCAGATATGCCGAACCAGACGATGAACAGCGGAGCGAGTGCCACGAAAGGAACAGTACGCAGCAGCTGAAGGGTGCCATCGAGCAAATCCTCGCCGCCGCGCGAGGCGCCCGAGACGATCCCGGCAGCAAGACCAAGGCCGCCCCCGATCACGAGGCCGAACAGCGCCCGACGAAGCGACTCGCCGATGGCGATCGGCAGGGTGCCATCGGCTGCGAGCTTCCATGCCGTCTGCGCGGTATGCCACGGCGACGCAAGGACGCCATCCGGAATGGCGCCTGTCGCCGCACCGGCCGACCAGATGGCCAACAAGCCCGTCGGCAACAGCCATTTGAAGTAACGGGGCGCCGCTCGATCGAGCGCGCTGAAAACGCTCATTGCAATATAACTCTCGCAAATTTCGCAATAGCGCTAGATGATTGCCCTATCGCGTTTCAGGCGCTATCAATACCAAAGCTGCCGAGAGCGACTAGGGTACAGTTTTTCGTTTTTCGATCGGGCGCGGAGCAAAAACTTCATGATAGCGAAGAAAAAGGAAATGGACCCCAAATATGCCCGTCTGGCGGGCGAAGACGCGGCTTTGGCGGTCTCCCATGCGGATGGCGGATTCGTTGCCCGGCTCGACCAAATCGTAGAGGCGGCCGGCGGGGCCTCGGGCCTCGCCCGCAAGGCGGGGATCTCGCCGTCCGGCCTCAGCCGCTATCTTGCCGGCGGCGAGCCGTCGCGGCGGGTTCTGGTCGCGCTCGCCGATGCGGCCGGCGTTCGGATCGACTGGCTTGCGCGCGGGGTCGGAGCGATGCGGGATGGCGACACGCCGCCGCTCCCCGGCAGCACCCTGCGGCTGCTGCCACTCATGCCCGGACATGATCGGCACCCGAAGACCGGTAAACCTCAAAGCGACTTCACCGCCCAGGCCTTCTGCTACAAGTGGCTGAATGACAATGGCCTTGATATCACCTCGCTCAAGGTTATGACGGTGCGGGGAGACGGCATGGCACCGACGCTGTGCAACGGCGACACCGTGCTGATTGACACTCAAGACCGCGACATCGAAGACGGCCGCATCTATCTGCTCAATGAGTCCGGGAACATGCTCCTGCGGCGGCTACATGTGGAGGCGGGCAACCGCATTCGCGCGCTGGCAGACAATCCCCAGCACCACGCTTTTGTGCAAGACGCGACGGAGATCGAAATCGTTGGCCGCGTCGTCTGGCGCGGCTCGGTGCTATAGATGGGTTAGTCTGGCCGTGAGCCGGACATCAGGTCCTGTCCGCAGCTGGCCGAAAATTTCTTCCGAAAGAGACCTTGCGAGCACCGAACCGGAACGACCGCTCTATCGCCAAACGCAACGCAGGGGCTGAGATGTGGGCTCCAAAGGGGCTCACGTCAGATGACATTGAGAGATAACGTTTTTCTGGCGTGAATGGCGGAGAGGGGGGGATTCGAACCCCCGATGGGCTTGCACCCATGCCGCATTTCGAGTGCGGTACAATCAACCACTCTGCCACCTCTCCAAGGCGCCAAGAACCCGCAGTCGCCCGCAGGTGGTTGGCGGTGTTCTAGGCGAGGATGACTCGGCAGACAAGCCGGGCGAACAGGAATTTCCGTGATCTTTGCCGATGCCCGGCCAGGTCGCCTTTGGCAGGGGGCTCGCGCGAACCGCGTAACTGGAGCGATAATAAAATGCCACGCGCTGGGCGGATGCCGTGCGGCGCCGTGCATAAGCCACCGATTTCATTACCGTTTCGGTGAAGCTTCCAGCTTCGGCGCGCTCCGTCAATCCGCGCCTCCTCGTTCGTTGCGCTCAAGCCGTGATCGCTGAGGCGCCTGATTCATCCGCTCGGTACGCCACGATATAGCGGCTTGGCACCTCCTGCCGCTGTCGCAGGACGACCTGCGCATGGAGCGCGAGAAACTGAAGGACCGAAAGTTCTGATGCCGGGCCGCTGCGGCGGCCCGGCAAGCGCCAAGCTCAATCCTTGTCCTTCTTCGCTTTCTTGTCGTCCTTCTCTTTCTTGCGGTTGGTGAAGCGGGCGTTGCCCAGCCCCGTTCCGATCGTCAGCACACCCCAGCGTTCGAAGTTCTGCATGAAGGGCACTTCGCTCAAACCTTGTACAACACCGTCATTATGCATCAGCGCCGCAGTGTCATGATCGCCGATCTGTGGAATGCCTTCGACAAGCAAGGCCGGCAGATTGAACTTGCTGCTTTCCCAATTACCCGGAAGGTTCTGCGCGCCCTTCTCGATGGTGCCGTCTTCGTTGATCACGCCGGGGCATGAGATGCCGATGAACGGCGCCAGCCTGAAGCCTTCCTTGTCGGCGGCACTGATCAAATCCTTCAACATCTTCACCAGTCGCTTCACTGCACCTTCACGCGTCGGCTCGTCATCGGCATGCTTCCAGAGATCGGATTTCCATACCGAAGCCTTGGAGAGATCCTTCGATTTCTTCCAGCCGGTTTCCACCACGCCGCAACGGATGTTGGAGCCCCCGATGTCGACCGCGAGAATGCTGTCGTAACCTTCAAAGATCCATGACGGAGCCAGATGCAGGCAGCCGATCAGACCGGCTTCATCGGGATGAAAGCGGATCGGCACCAAGTCGACCTTGAAACCTTCGGCCTTCAGGAGAGCGTCGGTACGCGCAATCGCAAGTTCACCGACGCGGCTCTGGCGGAAGCCACCGCCAACCACGATACATTCGGTATCGGCCCAGACCTTGGTCTTGAAGAAACGGCGAACAACGTAAGCCAATTCCTGGGCGAACTCCTCGATCGCGCCATGCAGCAACGCCGCCGCCGGCACATCGTCGCCGAGCAAAATCCCATCAAGGCTGGATTTTCTGATCTCGTTGGCAGCCTTTTCGCCGAGCGGATCCTCGCCGTTTTTCTTCAACGGCTTGCGCAGGCCGTCCAGAATTTTTCGAAATGCGCCCTTGCTGGCGCGATCACCGAGAAAGCCGTCATTGTCCTTCAACTCGATGTTGAACGTGTCCACGTCAACGGAGGGCAGCCGCTTGGCACCATGATTGCCGATGCCGACGGTCGTCATTGTTTCTTCAGCCATATCGCCCCTGCCAGACCAGAACCGCATTGATAATGCCCGGGGAGCCGGTTTGTTTCATCGCCCCGCCAGGGCGCTCCTGCCGCGCCCCTTGCATCGGTCCTGCGGGCCGGCTTCAGCGATGTCGGTGTTTCGACGATGCCGGTAGAACATTCTTAACTAACGAACATGGCAGCAGCTCGAACCACCACCTTTCCGCGATCGACCTAACGGTAAATTTATTAACACAGGTAATTATCTCCGCGTTCATACGGGCGCATTTTCATGCTGAAGTCATTCCTCACGCTCACTAATCGTCTTCGCCGCGACCGGCGCGGCAATGTCGCGGTCATATTCGCGATCACATGCATCCCTCTTATTTCCATGGTTGGCGCCGCGGTCGACTATACGCGCGCACTACAGATCAGATCCCAACTGCAAGCCGCCCTCGATACGGCCAGCGTCGGCTCCATCGTACAGAAGTCTGCTGCATTCATTACCGCAGGTTCGATGACAGCGGACGGCCCCGTCCCCGGGGGCGACGTCGATGCAATCAATATTTTCAAGGGCAATACATCAGGCAGGACCGGTTTCACGCTGACCAGCACGACAGCGACCGTCAATCGCGCCAATGGCGTCGTGACAGCCACGATGCAATTCTCGGCGGATGTGCCGACCAGCCTCACATCCGTCATGGGCTTTTCCAAGATGACCGTCACCGGCAGTTCTGTCGCAACGGCGACGATGCCGAATTATATCGATTTCTACCTGCTGCTCGACAATTCGCCGTCCATGGGCGTCGGCGCAACACCGGCAGACGTGGCTTTGATGGTCAAGAACACGTCGGACAGCTGCGCCTTTGCCTGCCACGACCTCAACAACACCAACAACTACTACAATCTCGCCAAGAAACTCGGCGTGGTCACGCGCATCGACGTGCTGCGTACTGCCACCCAGAAGTTGATGGATACCGCAGCCAATACGCAGACCTATTCCAACCAGTTCCGCATGGCGATCTACGACTTCGGCGCTGCGGCCTCGACATCCGGTTTGAGAGCCCTGTTCGCATTGTCATCCAGCCTGTCGAGTGCTAAGACGGCGGCCGGGAACATCGACTTGATGACGGTAAACGGCCAGAACGACAACAACGATCAGGACACCGGCTACAGCGCCATATTCCCGGCGATCAACAGCGCCATCAGCGCCCCCGGAGCCGGTACAGCCGGTGCACCGCTCAAATATCTCTTCTTCGTATCCGATGGCGTGGCCGACGAATACAATCCAGGCAACTGCCTGAAACCGACGACTGGTGGACGATGCCAGTCGCCGATCAATCCGGCGCTTTGCACCGCGTTGAAGAACCGCGGCATCAAGATTGCCGTGCTCTATACGACCTACCTCGCACTTCCGACCAATGCCTGGTACAATAGCTGGATCGCACCATTCAACGCTGGTCCTTACGGACCTTCACCCAACAGCCAGATCGCCGGCAATATGCAGAGCTGTGCTTCGCCAGGCTTCTATTTTGAGGTCAGTCCGGACCAGGGCATCTCGGAGGCGATGACAGCGCTGTTTCAGCGTGCCGTCGCCGATGCGCGCGTGAGCCGCTAGCCGGCGCAAAGACCGAACTAGTCCAGCTCCGCGACATCGGTTGCGCGATCCATCTTCAAGATCAGACGCGACACTGCCATTTGGCGAATCCTCATTCGCTCGCGCTCTCCTTCAAGCTCTCCAGCAGCAATTGCGCCGGTTTGCTCAAGCCCTTGTCACGCACGGCGACGACGAATTGCCGCTTCGCCCAGTCGTTGCTGAGCGGGATGACCTTGAGCCCCAGCGTCTGCTGGATCGTGGACGCCTCCTCCTGAGGAACGATAGCGACGGCCAGTTGCGCGGCGACGATACGATAGGCGGCATCCACCGTGGAGACCTGGATGCGGTAGCGCATCTGCTTGCCGGCCGCCGCCGCGACACTGCGTTGCGTCGTCTGCATGATGCTGCGCGCGACGATGTCGACATGCTCGAAGTCAATCGTATCCTCGAACGACACTGACTTGCGTTTGGCCAGCGGATGATCGGGATGCACCACCACGGCGAGATGATCGCGGTGATAGGGAAATGTCCTGAGGCCGCGCAGGTCGACCGCATTCCAGCACACGCCGATATCGGCACGCCCTTCCTCGACGCCGCGCACGACTTCCCAGATCTCGCGCTCTTCCAGACTGACGCGCACGTCACGATAGCGCTTGGCGAACAGGCTGATGTCTTCCGGCAGCACCTGCGCCACCGCTGACTTCGAGGCGAACACGCGCACATGCCCCTGCACGCCATCGGCGAAGGCGCCGAGTTCGGCCTGCATCCGGTCGAGCAATTGCAGCGACTCGCGCGCATAGCGACATAGTGCTTCACCGGCCGCGGTCACCGTGACACCACGGCGGCCGCGCTCGAGCAATTGCACGCCGGCTTCCTGCTCCATCAGGCTGATGCGCTTGCTCACCGCGGAGGGCACGATGGCCTCGCGTCTGGCGGCATTGGCGATGTTGCGCTCCTCGCAGACGGCGATGAACAGGCGGAGCGAGATCGGATCGAAGCTTTGCATGGGACGTCCGGGATGGGGGCCCAGCCATCTTAGATGGGAACTTCTCAGATGAAAAATGACCATTTCAGAGATGGCTAAGCGAGGCGTATGCCTCTCCGCAAACCCGCCTCACCCCAGCCGCAGGAGCGCCTCATGCGCATTGTCGACATCCGGGAGCGTACCGCTCCGATCGCATCCCCTATCGCTAACGCCTTCATCGACTTCAGCAAAATGACCCTGAGCCTGGTCGCCGTGGTCACCGACGTGATCCGCGACGGCAAACCGGTGATCGGCTACGGCTTCAACTCCAACGGCCGTTACGGCCAGGGCGGCCTGATCCGCGAACGCTTTGCGCCGCGTATTCTGGAAGCCAAGCCTGACAGCCTGATCGACGCGTCCGGCGACAATATCGACCCGCACAAGGTGTGGGCAACGATGTTCACCAATGAGAAGCCCGGCGGCCACGGCGAGCGCTCGGTCGCGATCGGCACCATCGACATGGCGGTATGGGATGCGGTCGCCAAGATCGCCGGCAAGCCACTGTTTCGCCTGCTCGCCGAACGCTACGGCACGTCGGCCGATCCGAAGGTCTTCGTCTATGCCGCGGGCGGCTACTACTATCCCGGCAAAGGCCTCGACGGCCTCGCCTCCGAGATGAAGGGCTATCTGGATCGCGGCTACAATGTCGTGAAGATGAAGATCGGCGGCGCGCCCCTCGCCGACGACTGCAAGCGCATCGAACATGTGCTGAAACTGCTTCCCGCAGGGGCCAAACTCGCTGTCGACGCCAATGGCCGCTTCGATCTCGACACGGCCGTGGCCTATGCCAAGGCGCTGCGCCAATATGACCTGTTCTGGTACGAGGAAGCCGGCGATCCGCTCGATTACGAGCTGCAGGCGAAGCTCGCCGAACACTACCCCGGCCCGATGGCGACAGGCGAAAACCTGTTCTCGATGCAGGACGCGCGCAACCTGATCCGCTACGGCGGCATGCGCCCGGACCGTGACTGGCTGCAGTTCGACTGCGCGCTCTCTTATGGCCTTGTCGAATATCTGCGCACGCTGGAGATGCTGAAGAGCTATGGCTGGTCATGGCGCCGCTGCATCCCGCATGGCGGCCACCAGATGTCGCTCAATATCGCGGCCGGCCTCGGCCTCGGCGGCAACGAGTCTTACCCGGACCTGTTCCAGCCCTATGGCGGGTTCCCGGACGGCGTGAAGGTCATCGATGGCCACATCACCATGCCGGAACTCCCCGGCATCGGCTTCGAGGGCAAATCGGACCTGATCAAGGAAATGCGCAGCCTGGCGTCGTGAGGCGGTAAACCCTTGATCGGAAAATAGAACTCGTCATGGCTGGAACCGACCCGGCCATCCATCTCTTTTGCCACGCGCAGCATGGATGGATCCCCGGGGCGAGCCCGGGGATGGCAGAGGAGAAAGACGAGGCTTCGCCAAGACCCTGTTTTTGGCCGGCTTTCCGCCCGTTTTCCTTGACTCCCCTCTTTCACCCTCTATAAAGCACGCTTCGGCGCAAGCTTTGTCTCGCGCCGATTGTTTTTGCGTGGGATCGCAACGTCGATCGAAAAGCGCGAAAGCTCAAACCCTTATCGACTGAACAAGAAGCCGGCCCGGATCATCCGAGGCCGGGATCGAACACGAAGGAATATAACGATGTTCGCAGTCATCAAAACCGGCGGCCGGCAGTACCGCGTCGTTCCGGATGATGTGCTCGAGATTGGCAAGATCGCCGGCGATGTCGGAACGATCGTGCAGCTTGGTGAAGTTCTCATGCTGGGCGGTGATACGCCTGTGCTCGGCCTGCCCCTCGTGGCTGGTGCGTCGGTTGCAGCCGAAGTGCTCGACCACAAGCGCGGCCCCAAGGTCATCTCTTTCAAGAAGCGCCGCCGCAAGAATTCGAAGCGCAAGCGTGGCTACCGTGACGAACTCACGATGATCCGCATCACCGAGATCCTGGCGGACGGCAAGGCGCCGACCATCGGACCTCGCCCGAAGCGTGAGAAGCCGGTCGTGACCGCTCCGGTTGATGGCGACGAAGCTCCTGCCAAGAAGGCGCCGGCGAAGAAGGCCGCTGCTCCGAAGGCAGCCGCCGCCAAGCCTGCTGCAGCCAAGAAGCCGGCTGCGAAGAAAAAGCCCGCCGCGGAATAAGCCGCTGCGAAAGTTGAGAATCTGTGAGACAATTCCTTCAAGGAATTGATCTAGAATTTATCGAGATCGGAGACGGGCTATGGCTCATAAAAAAGCAGGCGGTTCATCGCGCAACGGCCGCGATTCGGCTGGCAAGCGCCTCGGCGTGAAGGCGTTCGGCGGCGAACGCGTGATTCCCGGCAACATCATTGCGCGTCAGCGCGGCACCACCTGGCACCCCGGCCTTAATGTCGGCATGGGCACAGACCATACCCTGTTCGCCAAGGTCGAAGGTCACGTGGAGTTTCGCGCCAAATCGAACGGCCGCACTTTCGTATCGGTACTCCCGATTACTGAAGCCGCGGCCGAATAGACGGTGGACACATTGGAGTCCGCCGGGTCCTGTTGAACCGGCGGAGCGCCAGAATTGGGCTCCAGGGGAGGCGGGAAACCGG